>CAZIKD010000008.1:0-3393 GCA_964539725.1 uncultured Candidatus Bathyarchaeia archaeon
ACAAACGGCGTCGAACTCGACGATGCCAGACTCCTCGAAATATACCAAACCGGCTTCAGATACAGCTCAGAGCTACACAGGACAAGTGGACGCAGGCACGTCTATACGAACGAGATTATCAGTCACATCATAGAACAAGTGGGCCTCACCGGTAAATGCGACTACACACCACTAGTGAAGACCTACGAGGAAGCCATACTGAACGACCCACCAAAGCTCAAATATGGGACCCAGGAGACCCTTGAGACACTATACGGCAGGATCGGCATCGGCCTCATTAGCGACAGCGGAACGAGCCCCGGCCGCGTCATCAGGATGATCCTTGACGACTATGGTATCCTGAAATTCTTCAACGTAACAATATTCAGCGATGAAATAGGCTACTGCAAACCCAACGAATTGGGATTCAGAGCAGCCCTCGAGGCTCTGGGAGTCAAACCCGAGGAAGCCCTACACGTGGGCGACCTTATTAAAAACGACATAAGAGGAGCAAAGAAAACAGGCATGCTCACGGCGTGGCTCAAGACGGGTGAACAAGAGTACCTACCCGAGGACGCACCCGACTACATCATAATGAGCCTCAGCGAGGTTATAGGAATCGTGGAAACCCTCTTATAATAAATCTATGACTAGTCGTGGGTGCGAATTTACTAAAAACCTCGATACAAGCCGAGTTTTCGAGCATAATCAACCACCCTCAAACATTCACTACGAGTTGGCCTCCTGCTCAATTCCTCATAATCAAAAGCCTTCCCACAAGGCCTGTACTGAGCCATAATGTTCACATAGCAATCCTTCGAAACCTCATCAGCAATAAATTCGAGGATTTTGTCGCTACCAGCGAGACTATTTGGTAAAACCAGATGCCTAATCAACAAGCCCCTATAGGCGACCCCCCTCCCATCGACCTTCAAGTCCCCGACCTGACGCTGCATCTCCACTACCGCCTCCTTGGAACGATCGAAGTAATCCGGCGCAGTAGAGTACCTCTCCGCCGGCTCCCCCTTGCTATACTTGATATCAGGCATGTAAATATCCACAACCCCCTCGAGCAGCCTAATCACCTCAACGTTTTCGTAACCCCCACAGTTCCAAACAATCGGTATCTTCAAACCCATACTTCTCGCAGCTACTATCGCGTGAACCAGCTGCGGAGCGAAGTGAGTTGGGGTTACAAGGTTGATGTTATGACAACCCCCCTCTTGAAGGCTGAGCATAATACTCAAGGCATCATCGATGGAGAGCTCTACGCCATAACCCAGTTGGCTAATATCATAATTTTGACAATATACACATTGAAGATTGCAGTTTGTCAGGAAGACGGTGCCAGATCCACGGCTGCCAACCAGTTCAGGCTCCTCCCCAAAGTGTGGGCCATAATTTGAGATTACTAGTTCATTTCCCGATCTGCAGAAACCTCTCTCTCCCCTCAGCCTATTTACCCTACACTTTCTCGGGCACAGCTCACAGGATTCAAGAATTTTAACCAGCTTGTGGATGGTCATGTTAGATATTTCAGCTCTTGAGTTCACAGCCTGCTTCAGATCCTTGGATATCGCGAAATTTTATAAACCAAACCTAAGAGCCCAATATGCAGGTGCAGTGAGGTGCCGGCTACGAGGAAGGGTTCCGTTCAGATACGGTTCGAAATCCTCGAACACCTCTACTACGCCCCGAGGCCACTGCCGCGCACACATGTGTGGAGGAAAGCCACAACCCTTAGCTACGATGACTTCCAGAAACACCTCACCTACCTATCCGCTAAGAACCTCATAATCGACCAAGCAGAAGAGGGGGTAACAATCACCAAAGCCGGCCGAGAAGTCTATGAGAAGCTCAGAATCGCCCTCGGGGAACTCCTGTAGACCACAGATGCAATCACCTTATAACAAGAAGGGAGCTTGAAGACACGATGACGGAGAAAAAGGAGGATCGAAAGCTACCAATACGGACCCTCCACGAATTCCTCTTCGAAATAAGCGAGGCCTGGGACCGCTTCAGAACGGGAAGCATAGTCAACGTAATAATATCTTCGATCCTCGCTCTACTCCTCATCCCACGCTTCATAAACTACCTACCCAAGAGAGGGGAATTAATCGACACAATAATCACAGGCGGAGTAATCCTAGGTCTACTCTACAACGCCTACCTCAACTGGAAACAACACGACTTCTACAAAAAATGGGAAAAACGAATCGGTTTACTAATGCAAACCGAAGAGAACCTGCTAGGCGGCGACGAGGAACCATCCTTAACCTAAGGGAAATAATAAGTACACCCACCAAAGCGACACGCGTGCGGCAAAAAATCTCAGCCAAAGATCTGATGATGCATGGAAAGGAAAGGCCACAAAGTTGGACTACCTAAAAGTTGACTATAATGGGAACTTCAAAACAACCATATATGCTGTTCATCTTATCAATTTTAGTAGTTTTGTGGCTGAAGCGATCTTACCGGTCAACATCTCCTAACCCGCTACTCGATAGTGCCAGTCTTAAAATAATCGCGTGAGTGCGCGCGCGTGCGAGATTAAAGTTCAAATTTTAAGACGGAGCATATACCTGATTTCTCGAAAATATGGCATAGTATTTATACTATGGTAACCATTTACTATTGGTGAAAAAAGTTGTCAGATATTTTTGGGAGACTTAGAACAGGTGCATCGAAAGCTACTTTTGACGCGAATAAGTTAATGCGTGCTAGAAAAGCTGAAGGTGAAATAAGTCAACTGAAAAAACAGATAGATGACTTCCAGGAGAGGTTAGGTGAAATCACATACCTCAGCTATATTCACAAAGAGCCGCAAAATCAAGAAGCAGTGGATTACTGTGAAAAGATCACAGCTCTAGAGCAGCAGGTGATCGTTAAGCAGGAGGAAATCAAAAATATTCAGGCGGAAAACTTCGGACAGCCGAGCTCACCAACCAGCACTCCAATTGCTACGAATTTCGTGAATTGCCCTAGCTGCGGTAAATTGAACGTTTCCAATACAAAATTCTGTGCTGAATGCGGCACAAAGATGGCTTAACTCCTTCCGAGGATTTACGTTCGAGATGGCATACTATAAAAAGATGTCTCTCGTATTTCATTCTTAATAATGCCTGATATGGGCATCCCGGAGGGCTATCAAGGCAACGTGAAGCAATGCCCTCGATACTGCGCGCCTTAATTGAAGCAAACTCGCCGCGGGTAACAATATCATTTAGGTCACAGCTTCCGAGTCCTACCCGTTGGGGCCTACTTTATACTCGCCCGCCCAATATCGACACGCCCCCGAGAGTCGGGGGAGAACTCGAATTCTAGGATAGACGCTCCCCAAATTACTCTGTGGAGTGAATTGATAAGAAGCGCTTCTATTTCATCCTCGAGCCACCCTACCAGCCCTCATCGAGC
>CAZIKD010000008.1:3493-18526 GCA_964539725.1 uncultured Candidatus Bathyarchaeia archaeon
GCGCGCGCTTAATCTAAAGACCTAATTAAATAATTTATTCTGTGAAACACATTTAAGTTATGAATAAAAACACACTCCTCATTCCTAACAGTTTCGGGTGGATAATTATCCTCATGCGCCAAAAAAAAGATGTAAATAAAAACAGGGTTTACAATCGCTTTATCCCTTCTCCGGTAACGAATCAAGAACAATACTCCTCTTCCCTTGAACCTGTTCACGAGTTAGTCCACCTGTAATTTCTCCGCTCTTTGTATCTAACAAGCATTTTCGTGGACAGCTAAAGCAAACATTCTCTCTAAGCCTCATGTAGGCTCCATTCAACGGGCAGCGCGGCATTATGGTCCTATAAACAAAATATTCTTATTATTTAAAATTATATACGGGTAAAATATGGTTTAAGGACCTTGTTTCTAGCTATTTTGTTAAAGATCTATACTCAAGAAATGAAAATCGCACGCGTGATAAAGTCAGAAAACACGCGCTTCAGACAGCTTTAAACTGCCTCTTCGGTTTAACAAAACCTTTAGATCTGAAGCGACAATGAAAGCCTATATCTGTTAACTAGCTATGCGAAAATGTTTTTTCTCCATGGAACCTCCTAAACTGGGTTAATAAAAATGAGTCTTCTGAAGCGTCTCCTGACAAGCCTAGGAACAACCCTGATGGTAGCCCTGCTCATCATGGGCTACTTCGGATTCGTCCCCGGTCTCTCCGATATAATGGGCTCAAACAAACCACACGATCTTGGTGTACGATACACAGCCACGGATCTAGACTCCGTCAACGCTAAACTAGGTGTAACCTACAAGGTCCTTCCAATAACAGCCTTAGGCGCGGCGAGCCTCTCAGAGACTGACTCAAAACCCGTCGACACGACGATAACCCAAGAGGAGCTCACCGCCCTCATCAACGACCACGCGGCGAAATGGAAATACTACCCCATCGAAGACGCTCAAGTTAAGATCAACCAGAACGGGGCAATCGAGTTATCGGGGATCCTCTTGATAAACCGCTGGGAAGGATATGCGGACTCGATAAAATTACCAAATGAAGTAAGAAGTCAGGCGAGGCCGTTACTTAACCTCGCTCTCTCAAACCCTTCGGTATATATGAGGGGCACACTCAGCATCTCAGGCTACCCCCAGCTGACAATCCAGGAGGTGCGGCTGGGATACTTCCCCGTTCCGGAAAATCTGGTCCAAAGTTATGGATACGCAGTCGAGGCTTTCGTCGACTACGCCGCGAACTTTTACAACCTGAAAATCAGAACAGCCACATTCAGCGGCGGACAGCTCCACGTAGTAGCCCAAATACCACAGGAGATTGGGTTAGCCCCACCGATCAAAGCTGCCTCAATTGTCTGGGCCCCCACAGCCGCGAGTGCAATCTCCTCAATCGTTTTAGGCTCAATCGCCATGATCGCCCTCAACTCAAGCTGGATGGAGAAGATCAAATCTATTCTACCAGACGCTGTAAGGAAGTGGTTTGAGGACTTTTATGCCTCGAAAAGCGAGATGGCCTTAGAGAACAAGACTGGCCAAATACTAACAATCACAAAGAAGGAGGCACTATCCTACGTCATAGCACTCACGACATTAACCCTTGCATTCTCCTACTCCAGCGTTGACACTTTAGACGAGATTATATCAGCCGCCCAAATAGTACTCGCCACAAGCATCATCGTAGAATTCACTAAAAACTACCTCATCACAGTCACCGCGCGGAGCATGAAGATATGGACCGAGCACCGTATATGGTTCTCCGGACTCGCGACCTTCATCGTCTCCACCATAGCCTTCAAAGCCCCCTTCTCTTCCCCTAGTCGAAATGTCCAACATTCAGCCAACGTAACTGAGCGTTCAACGGGGCTACTTGCAACTCTTTCAATCGTATTCACGCTCGTGTTTGCTATGATCTTCTACGAACTCACGGTATCCGGGATATCGAATATTGGCGAGATCGGGTTAGGCATGTGTCTGCTCGCAGCCCTATTCGACAGTATCCCGATTAAACCTATGAACGGCAGCGACGTGTACGTCTGGAACAAAGTAATAAGTGTCCTTTTGTTCTTAATCACCCTCGCATTAAATATATACTGGCTCTTCCTGTTGTAACTAAGTAAATGACTCCTGTAAAAATGCATGATTTGTTACAGCACGCGCATCACATCGCCAATCCTTACAATAATAACTGAAGGTTTATCCGACTCACTAAACTTTTTAGTGATGTCATTTAATCTACTTTTTAACTCACTACTCTTCAATTTTAAACTATTAATCTCATTTATACTATCCGTCAAAGCAATTATCTTAACATAAACAACTAGATTAATCAATATCAAAACTAAGAAAAAATAGTAATATTCCCCCCTATTTCTCTCAATTGACGTATTCCCACCCACAGCATCTACAATTTTTGACATCGAATTAACTAATTGATACAATAAAATGGCATTTTTTTATTTAAAATATATATAATTTTACTTCTAAACAATATTCGGTCAGGCTTAATAGATAGATTATTAATCCATAACTTAGAGGGAGGAGAAAGTATTATGAATGCCGAGGGTTCAGAGATCGAACCACTTACACTGACCGAAATTGCAGTGTATCTCGGACTCATTAAAAACTCCCAAACAAACTTGTCAAAAAAACGTATAAGGAAAAAAAGCTCGAAAACACAACAGGTCCAACTCCCAATTGAATATTCCGGCGAAGACGACGGTATAACTCTCCCCGAACCTGAAGAAAATGGAACGAACCAAAGCATTCAACAATCAAACGCGGAAATAATAGCATCTAGAAAATATACCCCTGATGAAGCAGAAGATAAACGATCGATTCAAGAAATCGATATACCCGATTCAGCTCAAGAAAAAATCAAGCCTAGAATAGATTACGATTCACACGAGATACTTGATCTATGCTTTAAAAAAATAAGAGAGATAAATAATAGACTCAGATACCTCGATGAATTTAAAATCGATGAAAATTACGAACCGGAGCTGATTACCGAGATATCAGATCAGAGAAACGTCTTACTGGAAGAATATAAAAAAATAAACGAATTAATACTTATCCTACAAAATGAAGAAAAAGATAACTCACTGGAAGATGTTGTAGGGAATCTTCCTCAACCCAAAACAAAACCAGAATACTTGGAGAAAAAATATGAACCATTACCCGAAACAAAGCCCAACGACATGGATTGGTTTGTCAAATCGATTCTACAATTAACTAGGGCCCTAAACCAGAGATACCCCTCCGAGGACAACTCGATTCAAGTTCCAAAGGATGAACATTGGTTTGTCGAAACGATACTCCAACTCATTAAACTAGATGAACACGCTCGATTTAGATTACCCCTCCCAGAGCCCGCCCCTAGAACAATATCTACAGAAGAAAAACCCCAACAAGAAACAACCCAAGCGACTACAAAAAATACAGAAAATGCAATAAATGACCGAATCAACTCAAGAGTATCCTCTCTAATGAGAGAAATCCAAGAAATTGAGAACAAATATAAAAAAGCGATACAAACAGACCATACTTCCATCGAAGCACATCCCTATACACCACCCTCAGTCAGAATGTCCACGGAATCGGAAACAGTAAATGAGCGACTAAGAAATCTAGAATCAAAGTTTAACAACTTTAATGTAAGAAAAGCTCAACTTGCAAGAGAACTTACTAATATGACTGCCTCAATAGACACATTGAAGCCGAAAAAAACCTTTAAAGACTATCCAAGAAGAGGTGTCCTCGCACTCGGCATTTCCGCAGTTCTTCTAGGCCTCTTAATCCTCTTCCCAATACAGTCCCCATTTCTCCTCCAATACATACTCGGAGTTGGATTCGCACTCATCGGAGGTGGAATCATCATCGACAGCATATGGGTGTACCTTGAAAGACGAGACTACCAATGAGAGGTTGTTACTAATTGCCTCCCATGTTACCACCATTCAGCCCAAACATACTGATGTATATCTTAGGACTAATTGACTACATTCGTCAGCTATTACTCCCATCCAAAGAAAACCCCAAAAATTACACAGTATCAGCAATAATCCCGATACAAAACGAGGCAGATACACTAGACAGCACGATCGAGAGTCTACTAAAGCAGAGCATTAAAGTACAACAAATTATTGTCGTCGATGATGCAAGTATAGATGAATCAAATCAAATCGCAAAAGCATATAGAAGCATTCTAGTCCTTCAGAATGACTATCCCCTAGGAAAAGCACGCTCAATAAACATGGCTCTCAACTTTGTAAATAGCGACTTGGTAGCTATCATCGATGGCGACACCACACTAGAAAAAACATTCATTGAAAAGGTAATGAAAAAATTCAACTCGGAAAAAGTAGCAGCCGTCAGTGGATTCGTGGTTCCGTCGAAACAGAGCGAGAACGCTGCAATAAGACGAGCCCGCGTAATTGAAGATTATTACTCTCAATCAACTCTGAAAAGAGGCCAGGATCTAATCGGTGGCTTATTCGTAGTATCAGGATGCTGTTCACTCTATAGAACAAACACATTGAAACAGTATTACATACCCGAAGACACGATCACCGAGGACCTCGACCTCACCTGGCAACTACAAAGAACAGGATACCGTGTATCCTTCACAGACGCTTATGCATACACTACCGAACCTAAAACTATCTCCCACTACAGACACCAGATAAAACGATGGTACGCTGGATTCTTTCAATCCCTAAAAAAACACGGCTTCAAATTGCTTGACTCCGCGCCCCTCACTTTAACTCTCTCCCTGATAATTTTCGAATGTCTCTTCTTCACATTATTTTGGGTAGCAATACTCGGTCTATCCACCTTATCCCTAATCCTAGGGGGTGAGTTCGCTATATTCCGAACAATATTGTTCGCCTTTCTCGGAATAGATCTCTTTACTGTCTGTTTTCCAGCGATTATAAGAGCCTATAGAACTAACTATCTAACCGAGTTTCTTCTTGGAATACCTCCATATTACATCCTCAGGCTCTTGAACGCCGTAGTATGGTGGGGGACTCTTACCGAGTGGTTATTCGAATGGATCCCAGGTTGGGAAGACTCCCTGTCAAGATAGGCTACTTTTGAAACCAAGCCGAATAACTGATGTCCACATAGTAGCCTTCCCCGTTCAATACCTCTACAACCAACCGTGTATACTGATTCCTTGGGACACTTAAAGTAAGCGTGGTCGTCTTCTCAAGACCCTGCTCAAGATTGAAAGGATCTGAAGTCTCTGCGTTCCAGAGCAAATCGCCCCCAGCATCAAATCCCACCTTAACCGCATATCTCTGAGCGGGGGCAGTACCAACATTTTTCACCTTTACATTAATTGTCATAGTATACGCAACGCTCTTAGAATCCCAGCTATGCGTGATAATAGGCTTAGGCTCAAGACTTAGGACAGTCACTGGCAAATCCTTGTATTCAAGCGGAATTTCACCAAGCTTCCAATTCTTCCCCGTAGTCTCGACATAATAGTAATTTTTCCCATCGGAAACATAGTAAGTGCCACTTATATTCGTGATACTGATACCCACCGCCATATGGTTCGGGTAACTCAACATGACCGCATCTATTCCCATCAACTTGAGAAGAGACGCGGCTAGAATACTTGTGTCCTCACAGTCGCCGCTACCGTCAACAAGGGTTTCGAGTGGATACCTAGGATACTCGTCGTAACCCGTAGTGAGAAAATCGTTATTATAAGGAATACTTTGGACGAAAGAAACTACAAGACCAACCCTCTGTACCTCAGTAAAACCTCCCACTTTTGAAAATACTCGTAACTTCTCAACTATGCTCCTCAAATAATCATCATCAAGAGGGTATGATACATAAACTGAATAATCTGAAGTCGGGAGCCGCTCCAAACCACGATAATAATCATAAACCGATTTAGGTATCTCGGCTGTAATTGCGTACTGATGACCAGTAAATGTCCAATTATAGGATTTACTTGTAAACTCTACACGCGTCGTCTCGTTTAAAACTGAAGAACTAGAACTCACTTGAAGCATGAGCTGGTTATATTGCTCCTTTAACTCTGTATAGGTCGCATTCAGTGCCTCAAATCTAACTTTGGCATCAGAGATCATCTTTCTAAACTGTTCATTAACCTGAGTAAGGTTGGCGATAATACCCTCGTAATCTGATACACTTTGAGACTCCTTCGATAGGGTAATGAACCCCGCTAATGCTAGGCTTGCACCAATTAACAAACCTAAGATTAAACCGGAAACGAGATTCGAGCCCATATAATTATTTCTAAACAGACAAAGGTGCTTATCTCAATTGTATACGATGGATATATATTAGTAATCAACTAAAAATTTAGCATCTTATTATCACATAAAAGTAGGAATTACTCTTAGGGTCTTATTATAGAGTAGCCAAACCACATAAAGTATTAGCACAACAACAAATTCCACAGACCATATCCATTTACTCTAATTAAAAATATCCTTCCGTTCATAAGGGAAACCGGGCGTGCACACGATAACCCTCTAGACCTTTTAATTATTATACATTCAAACCTAAAATAGTGGGTGATCCCTTTTTACTACAGTACAAGAAATCGTTGAGATCCTCTCAAAGGAGAAGCTATTCAGCTACTTCATAACCCTCGGGGGTCTATCGCGCGCGCGATTCATGACCGATGGTCCTTACAACCATTCCTTATTCACTGAATTCTCAGGATCGATGACCGCTAAGTAAGTTTTAATCTCTTTAAGAGCATTCTCAGCCTCATCCCTCTTCTTCCATCTCTTATTCATATATTCAGCCTCCCCGATGAATAACTCCTGAAACGCCTTCCCCTGCTCAACAGAGACCAATCCGGTCTCCATCAAATATCCCAAATAGTCCTCAAATACCCAATCCGGAGAGGGGATGTTCTCGGGACCAAGATCAGCCGGATAAGCGCTAGTAATATCCTCTAAAACAGCTCGAGTAGCCTCTCTTGCTAGTAAATAAGATGTTAAAAATTCGCCAGCCTCAAATCTCTGCTCAGCCAATTCCAATAAAAGCCGAGACGCATCAAGTTTTTTTGGCTTAATGTGTGTTTGAATCGTCTCCTCAAAAATCTCCTTTAGACTCGGGTTAACCCCTAGGCCAACGCCATCAGCAGCATCCATCAAATTTAGCATTTGAGCAGCCATCTCTGGGCTAAGCCGCGTAGAAAACCGCGCCGCTTCATCAATCTGAGGCATGAACTCTTCAAAGACCCTCTTCGCATACCTCCCCTCATCGATTCGTAACAAAACCGGCTGCATAAACATGCTAAGGTGATTCGCATAAGCTACAATACCCTTCAATCTAGACTTCGAGCCCTCTCTCTTTACTAACGTCTTATTTAATAAAAATCGATCCTTCTCAATGATCCTCTGTGAAGCCTCAAAAATTAATTTCCTCGCCTGTATCCGAGTAATCTGATCATTCTTCTGAATTTTCTCAAAATGATCCAAACCATCCATTAAATTCCGCCAACTCAGAGTAGCAACTTCGATACCCCCCTGTTTATCGAGAGAAGCCTTCACCCTCGTAATCCACCTCTCAAAATTGATGTTGAGTCCAGATACCATAATTAAACAATAGACTCTCAGCGTTAATCAGAAGTTGTTTTCATATAATGAGAAAAAATGATTATGAATCAAACATAAAGTATCATTTTCACGATGACCATTTCCATCGAATAGAAAAAAGCTCACCCCTCAATACCAAGAAATTTCACATTATTATATACAGTTTACGTTATATGCGAACTCTCTAACTACATTTTTCGCGCGCGCATACTTTGGTCGCGGAGGTTCCATACTTATCACTCAGCCTCATAGAACGAAGAAGCTCTGGAGCGAAATCCAATATGCGAACATGAACATGCTGATTATGAGCGCGTATTCGCATGTCGTCCACCCGAAGATTGTTGCTTCGCGCGCGCGATTACCAATCAGATCTAAAAAATTACCTTGGAAAATTTTCCAATTTATGAAATATATATTTTAAATCCATAATTATTTTAAATATTAAAAACGCCGGTTCATCGATGACAAATGTCTGAATCTCCAATTGAAGATTATTTTAATATAGTGAAAATCATACTAGATGAATGCTCAAGAGATAAAGACTTGAAAACTATCCTAGTAAAATACATGAAAGAATACGGTGTAAATCAAGAAATCCTTTCCGCATATATTCCAACTTAACAATGCGATCAAATCATCGCTTAGCATTTCGTGTGAATCATTAAACGCGCGCGCATTTATCCCATTTAAAATACTGCTACATTTCGAATGCATCTAAACCAATATTTTTCGTTCTAATTAAAATAACTCGATCCATACTCTAGGGAACGTTTTATATAATAAAAATTAGTTACTGATTATACTTTTCTATGAATCGGCTTAGTTGATTTTTCCATAGTTTCCACTGCTTTGTTAAAATATCTTAGAACCTCATCACCCTTCTCAGAAACCCTATAGGCTTTCTTTGTTCGTTTATCTCCCTTCTCAATAGGATACTCTTCAATAAGTCCTTGAGATTGGAGCGATTGAAGCACTTCCTGTAACGGTTTCCAGGAGAGATTTGAGCTATACATAATACGTGTTGGAATATTCACCCCGCCCTTGATCTGAGCTAGAATATCCATATAAATCTCAAATTTCGATCTCCTGGTAGACACGTCTCAGATATGGGTCAATAATGAATAAAAATAAAATGGATTAATAATTAAATAAATAAAATATAGTTTTTCTATACTTCGAATTGGATTATTATTGCGCATGCAAAAATATTATCTTAAAAAGATATGTGTATTACGCTTATATTTAAAAAATAATAGTGTTACTAAATGATCATAAAAAATAATATTATTAAGAAAATATCTTTCATCAATATTAATAATCAGAGTAATAAAATAGATATTATGAATCCAGAAACAATATTTAACATAAAAATTAGCTCAATCATATTAATCTCGGGTGTTTTTTTCGACGAGATAACAACAATGGCGTGCTTACAAACTGGTAATTGTTATGAAGTTAATCCAGTAGTCTCGTATCTAATTACTATAGGACTCTGGTCCCAAATAGACATACTACTGACCCTTTTATGCATAGTAATGCCCTTCGCTTTTTCCCGAATCGTACTAAGCCCCTACTCTCGAATATTCTTGCTTATCCCAGCGATTCCTGGGTTCATCAGAATAGCTGCAGGTTGCTTGAATTTGGCATTATTTCTCCGTTCAGTGTAAATACCATTAATTCGCGCATGCGGTTAAGGAACCAGCGGATCGGGTTGAAGCAGAAGCCGGTGGAGCGGGTGTTTGCAGTGGTTAAGCGGGTGTTTCGTGATGGGCGGGTGCTGATTACTTCGCTTCCTTGGGTTAGGGTGAAGATGGTGTTCATCTGCTTCTGCTTTTACATGATGCACTGAGGACGTTTGGCGTAGCGCGAGCCATGGGTCTCTACGAGGAGAAGGCGGGTATGAGTTATTTTGGGGTTTATCTGGGTGTTTTTGGCTACTGGATGGGGTGTTCTAGGCTGGTTTCATTGTGTGTTGTTTGTTTTTTATTTTTTGTGTCGCTTATGTTTGCTTGGTGGTTTTTGTTCAATGACTTTAGGTGCGCGCGAAACTACTTAATTTCAAACCTTAATTTTTTGACTAAATGGTAGGGGGACAAAGTTCACAGATCTTGACATACTCCAACCCCTCTTCTGTTACGAACTTGATCAGGAGCGTCTTAGCTCCAACCAATTCAGAGAAAGGTTGGCTAAGTCCACCTTGCCTAAGGTAAATATTGAATGATTTGGTTGCACCCTGATTAATACTAACTCCCTCATAGGTTATATCCACTCCTCCATTTCCTGGCGTAGGATTATTGACCCCGAGACTCAACTCTACTTCATTTGCGTACACTTTAATAATTGTACTGGGTCTCGTACCGATATTCTTGACAAGAAGTGATATTGTCCACGTTCTAGAAGGAAAGTCATAATTCGGGATAGCCGACATGTACTCAAGCTTCTCAAAACCCGCAAAAATATAGCCCGTATTTCTAAGCCAAAAAGCAGTTGAAAACGAGACCGTAATAGTTACTGATACGATTATTAGCGTAGATATTACCGGGGTTAGTCCTTTACGTTTCAGTTCTTGGATTGTATTCATTCGAGTTACACCTATCTTCAGACAGGTTCTTCAGTAACTCAATTTTCGAGATAACCTTACTCTATCAAAACTCTAACCCTTTTCCCATATTCTGGTAAAAATGAATTACTTTCCCTAATTAGTGTAAAACTGAATTATGAATTTCGATATCCTATTTTATGCCGTTAATAACAAGATAACCAACATGCGCACGCACTTGACAATATCTAACCATCAGAAATCATAAAATATCTTAGTAACTACATGTTTCAATATCAAATGATAAATAAATCCCCTTCAGCTCTCTTATCTCTCTCGCGCGAACACGCGGGATGAAATTTAAACTACTTACCCTCTAATTTTACTTCAAGTTTAACTGATTTAATTGCATAGCCCAGATATCCCAAGAATTTTTCTCCCTTCTCAGTAACCCTATAGGTAGTCTTTGTCCTACGATCACCCGACTCGTCATTATGTTCTTCTAGTAAATCATGAGATACTAGTTGTTTCATCACCTGATTAAGCGAGAGCCAAGAAAGATTAGTACTATACATAATTCTCGTCGGAAGATTTACGCCCCTCTTTACCTGTGTCAATATATCTAAATATATCTCAAATTTTGATCTCCGGGTAGACATAGTTTAAATGGCTTTTATGAGTAGTTAAAAGTAATATGGATCCACAGTATTGTGGAATAATACGTAATTTTATCTAGTTATTTAATACCAGTATAATAATAAATGAATGATTTAAATCGCGCGTGATTTAATTTCATATTCATACGCGCGCGATAATACATAATTCAAAAAAACCATCTATTAAATTTAATATTAATAATCCTACTAATATTATCTATAAATAAAGATGCTAAAACACATATCCTAAGTCCATAACATATTTTTACATACATCAAGATTATAAGATATAATATGGACCTGTCTAAGAATGTACACCATGGCATTTCTACCATCACGGCTTTAGGCATAATAGTGTTCTTCATTATTATGGGAGCTTTTGCTTTTACCTTTTCAGGCATACTCACTTTTAATTATACTCAAAACCCAAATACAACTCCTTCCTCTGAAAATATTAGTACTATTGGAGATGCAATAAATGACTTAAAGAAAAATGGGTTCACCGTATTAGAATCCAACACAATTCCTACTAATTACCTCGAAATCCAATACACAGATACTTATTCTGAATTTAAAAAGAAGGTCGCACCCGAAAAAATAATTTTTATTATTATAACCAATGATAAGTGTGTCCTGGCTGTCGAAAAGAATAACTCTGTCTATCTTTGGTTACCCGCAAAATGGGCGAAGTTCAAAATTGTCGATTATCAATGCGAATCACAACCACCCGGTTGGAAAATAATAGTTAAACTTCAAAACATTGGAAATATTCCTACTACAATAGACAAGATATTTATTGACTCTGGTGAAATCGCAAATAATAACTATGAAACAAATGACTATATCCCATTATCTATTTCGACTAACCTCAAAACGGACACAATAATAGATGTGAGAGAGATAAAAGAATTTACAATACGCATAAGTAACTATTATCAATTCGCAAAATCTGGTCTAGTCGAAATAAAAATAGTAAACTCCTATGGTATTGAAACAAAAATAATGATAAGACTACAATAATAAAGGCAGTAAAAAAGAGAGTTACACTCTAGATTTCTGTTTATCCGAGTTTGGCAGCTCAGGGAATGTATCTTTCATCTGCTTCTCGGCAACCATTGCCGCTTCCTCCATAATGGTCTTAGAGTCTTCATTAGCAGAAGCAAAATTTATACTCAGATTAGATACAGCTCCAGCATCCATAACGATCCCACTCAGCAAGTTACCAATCTCCCCCAGCTCCTTAGCTATCATTGGATTCACAGCCGCCATGCCACTACGTACGTCTCTCATTACATTGATCACGGGAAGCAAAGTATAGGCAACATCTCCTAATTCACTTGCCCCTTCTAAACGAAGAACAATCTGATCCAATGCCAGCTTTGCACTCATTGTAACCTTGCTCATTCTTCGGAGCTCAGCAAGTTCGCGCGCATAGATATTTGCATGAGCCGAATCATGATTTTGATAAGAAACAACAACCTTATTGAAAAGAGATTTATCTCTCTCGTTCAACTTAATCGCTTCCTGTTCTAATTTTTTAAGTTGCATTTCGGTACGCTTTTTTGCTAGGTCTAAACGTGGTTTAATTGGACCAGGCGGGTTAAAGACATCCTTAACCCTACGTGTAATTGGTTGATTGTCACCCTTCTCCCAACGTTTTTCAAAACTCATATAATCCACTAATAGAAAATGCTGACAAGCCACCCATAGGTGTTTCAAATCTATTTTACTCAATTGTGCATTTTATTACAAAAAAAAGCACTCTGTTTTAGTATATTTATGCAAATAAAAGTCCTACTAAGAGAAAGTCAAATGATATAAATATGCATTTTTTAGGAAAGTTCCTGATTATATTGCTTATTTATCTAAAAAGAAAAAGTGTTTTCTTTATAACAAAAAATGGAGAATTGACTGTAGAAATTATAAAATAATGTTCGCGCGTGCGTTCTTTCTCTGGATATTTATTACTAAATTAATAATGGTTAAAAAATAAAATTCTAGAATCAATTACGATTCTTATTTTAGAAATATCATCTCGAAAGAGAGAATTTTTTCCATATACATTTCTATTGAAAGTTTTTCTGATTTACTTAAGGTTATAAGTATCTAAATAATATGTAAATTATTAAATTTATAATAAATTTTAAATCAATATTAAAAATAATATATCTTTAATCCATAATTTTTTTTAATTAAAAAATAAGATGAGAGATAGATAACATTGAATCAACTCCAAAAAATCACAGAATATATGAACGGGATTATATTGAAAATTATCGGAGTATTCTTTTGCCTTTTCAGTGGAGTATTAGCTTTAACTTTCCTAAGTTTTTTCGGTATAGGCCTTTCATTTATGAGTTTTATCACGGGTTTCTTCTTAATTGTCTATGCATTTGAAAAAAATCGAAAACCTGGCTAGAAAAAATGATTCATTTATTATAAATCTGTATGGTATTAACTATTTTCTTTTACCGAGATAGTTATATAGATGATGATTAATAATTTTAATTTACTGAATATTTATTTTCTAAATGACCTTCTTTTATTTTCAGTTTTTTTTCTTCAATAATAAAATAATATTTCCTCTTCGAATTTTTTTCTAATAGTTTTACACTCTATAAATTCCTCATAGACCATTAAAACTAGTATTTTAGTACCAATTTGCAAAGGTAATCTTCTTTATTCATAATAAGAGTAGCTTATTTATCCCCTAATTGATCGCTTTTATTATCTCAATATATAAATCATTCTTTTTTCTTGGTGTAGTCAAATTAATATCTTTAGAAAATACATATTTTTATAAAATTACCTCGCCCGCGCAGATCCTGAATGTACCGCTCCACCTTGACCTTATCTTTTTCATCGTTTCTGCGCTGTGTGGGTGGTGATATTCGTTATTTCTGCTTCTTTTGGTGTTTTGGTGTTTTTTCATGGCTCTGTTTGGCTTCTACCGCCTTAAAATCGGTTAGAAGTATTAGAGTTTTATCTTGGTACACGTCTAGTAAATTAGATGGTAGCTATTATAAACAATATTTTTGTGAAACTAATTACGTATAAAATGTTAGTTTCTAGACCCACGCATTCATTTCGGTGCTATACTCCGGACTTGGTTATATTGAGCATGCATTTAACTATAAGTTTAATCCTAGAAAGATCTAATGGAAATTTATCTCTCAACCGAACATGCTTATACTCTTACCCCCCAGTTCGATTTAGATATTGCCATTGGTCGCATAGAGCAAAAGAAAATGAATCTGGTGGCGGGAATGGTAGGGGCGCTGCTATCACGCCCCAAACCAGAGGAACTTCAATTGATTTCAACAGAGAATCGACTGGAGCCTTTCTGGCTGGTTGCAGCCTCATCGAGAACTGTATACGACCGTGCTGCTACTTACACTATTACCACTGGCTGGAAGGAAGTTAAAAGTGTAACCTTGCTGGGTCAGGATTTAACTGTCGTACCTCAACCTAAAGGTGATCCCGCATTCAAGCTCGCCGCCATCGAGCATTGTGTTCAGGAACTCCGCATCCAGCAGATGTTCGATGGTGTCACTGGAACCAAAGTAGACTTCCAGAAATATGCGAATTTCGCCAAGAACGAAATTTCCGATGTAAACACCTTCAATCCCGAAGGAATATTGCTCATTCCACCCCAAGTTCGGGCAAACGCTGTAGTACGCCAGGTAACCACTGAAGTCGTTCATCCAGTAAAAAACGCCCAGGCGGTCCATGAGGAACGGGTTGATATCGAAACCATCGACCTGAACTTCCGTCCCGTTTACGCTTTCGAATATGAATGGGCGACGAAGAACAAAAAGGTGATTATCGAATTCGATGCGCTCACCGGTGAAATAAGCACGGGAGGCAAAAAGTTGAAAGACCAGATCAAGGGGATTCTCACTCGTGATCTTCTGTTCGATGTAACCGCTGATGCCATCGGTACGATTGTACCCGGTGGTAGTATTGCAGTGAAGTTAGTCAAGGCCGTAGCTGATCGAACTAAGTAGACCGCAGAGCATTTCACTAAAATCCAAACTTGAGTTGTCGTTTTTTTTGGCACTAAGTCGCCGCATGTGCATGACAAAAACGAAAAACAAGGAAAATTTTGGTACAACCTTGTACGGTTGCGCGCGCACCGCTTCCGTGATGAAGCCTGGGAGCCTGTGGAGACCCTGTTGGATGCGTACGGTTCCCCATTTGAACGTGTTCCTCAGCGCGAGGATGGATAATTCAACCTCGTC
>CAZIKD010000009.1:0-18328 GCA_964539725.1 uncultured Candidatus Bathyarchaeia archaeon
TTTCTCGGTTATCTCCTTCTCCTTTCTTCGCATACCAGACATGGCTCTCGAGGGGCGTAATATGCCTTTAACCGTATCGGGAAGGTTAAAATCCGGCTCCAAGCGGTATCTGATCGGATCACCGTTGGCAAGGTTAGCAACTTCATGGAATCTAATGTACATCGGCGCCGTTCTCTGCGCGCTGATCAGCGCCGCCACAATCTACCAGATAACCGTCACCCAAGATACAAGCAATGAATGGATAATTTGGATATGCGTCATGCTCGGATTCGGCCTATTCGGCTTCGGCTATCTCTACGAGAGCAGACACAAGAAAGATCATCATAACGATGAACCAACACTCCCAAGAGCTACGGAGCAAAAATCTGTTTAAATACAGCCTTCCCTAAACACAACAAGATCAGATTGAGTGAAGAAAAGATCCTCACGGTCGAGCTTGAGAGAATTCAGGATTACTCCTTCAAGATAGAATTCGGCCAAGAGGGGATGGAGGCTCTGATAACTGACGAGGCGGAGCCCCTCGGGAAGGGGGAGGGGCCCTCACCCTCTATGATGCTCGCCGCAGCCATGGGCAACTGTCTAAGCTCCAGCCTACTCTTCTGCCTCCAGAAGACAAGGGCTCAAGTCAAGGGTATGAAGACCAGGGTCAACGCCAAAATGACACGAAACGAGAAAGGTCGCTGGAGGATAACCGAGGTTGCAGCGGAACTCGACGCGGATGTTGATAATGAGTACGTGGGCCAAATGCAGAGATGTTTAGCCCTCTTCGAGGACTATTGTATAGTGTCGAAGAGCGTCGAAAAGGGAATACCGCTAAGGGTCAAGGTCAACTGGACTAGTTCTTAACCCAGGTGTGCCCGCATGAGGCGCATTTAAACCTCTCAACATATCTATCGCTATTAACACCCGCGTGTTCCCCGAGCGCGACCCTGACCTGGTGGTACGCCTCACTATGTCCACACTGGGGGCAGATTTGGCTAACCTTAATGGTCTCGTCCTCCCCCCTTAAGACGTAGACCGGCTCCGCCTTAGCCTCCTCCCGAGCTACCTCAACAACACCCGGATTAACCTCGAAACCGCACTTCTTGCACCGGTATCCCCCTTGAGATTTCTCCATAAAGGAGCCGCATTTATCGCAGAACCTCACTGTATAACACCTAGGATAGTTTGGTTGTGTAAACTGATGTATTTAGAATTACTAACTGTGAATATTAAAGGATTAGGTATAGGGAGACAAGCTCAATTTAAACTATTAGCTCATCTACCATCTTCAATACCATATCGGCTATCGCCAGCGACGACGTCAAGCGCTGTGACTCTGCTCCAATGAGGTCGATAAATCAGGTTATCCACGCGCACGAGATAATATAATCAACGTCCTAAGCGCCGCTTTCGAGTCATCTAGAGCATCCATAACAGCGCGCGCTTGTCCATCGATTAGATACTAGATGAAGCTCACACGCGCCTCGATATATTCTTCAAACAACATCGCTCGCATTGTTAGGATCTTATTCCATATGATGAGTCCAGTGATGTAAACCATTAATTAACTCCGAGACTTTCCAGAGCTAGTTTGTAGTTACCATAAATTGCCTTCGCAGCGGTCTTGATGTCAGCCTGCTCGTTTAGTGTCAGTTTATCCCAGATGTTGGGGCCGATCTTAGATCCCACAACGGTTGGTACACTAACATGGACTGCCTCAGGGAGTTCTGGGAATTTTATCGAGTTGGCGACGCTCATTAATTCATTTCCGTCTTTAAGGATCGCCTTGACTATGTTCCTGAAGCCGGCTGCGGGACCGAACTCGGTCGCACCGATGACATCTACTATCTGTTTGGATATGCCTCGAACATACTTGACCACATCCCCCCTATCGAGTATCTTATGGGAATCAGTGAGATAGTCGTCGATCGTTTTGCCTGCGATCCTTGTTGTGGACCAAAGGGGGTATGCAGCTGATCCATGTTCCCCACCGACGAAGCCCTCCACCTCTGAGACATTGACCCCAAGATCCATACAAAGCTTAGTCCTAAACCTAAGCGTGTCGGGATAATCTCCGCTGGCTATAACAAAGTTCTCCCGACTTAACCTCTTGAAGAGGGTCGCCATGGCATCGACAGGGTTGGAGACAACAACCCACTTCGCACCGGGGTTCCTAGGCACCGTATCCTCAACCACCTGCATGATCGTTGCAGCGTTCGCTATTGCTAGATCGCGTCTATCTTGCTGGACACCCGGCATCCTCGGTTTACCAGGACAGACAACCACAAGGTCAGCACCACTCACACCGTCATCTTTTTCGTAAGAATTAATCTCTACATTCAGCCCGAGGCTCGCAGCAGCGTGCTTAAGCTCTTCGCCAAAGGCCCAAGATAAGCCGGACTTGATGTCCACGAGACTAAGCTCATCCATCAGCCTCTCGGTTAAAAGCGAGTAGGCAGTTGGCCTACCAATCCTACCGTTCCCGACTACAGCTACATGAACACCCATTTTGTGACAGACTCAGAGTAGGTATAAGGAATTAAAAAAATTGTTGGTATTGACTTGGATATACTTGACGGCTAAAATGACGTCTAAGTGTACACTTCGAGATTCAAGTAGATATTGATTCGCGCGCGAAAACAGAGGGAGTTACTCATTGATCCTTTTTTGCTATATTGTATGCGTCCCAGGCAGATATTATGGAAAATGCTACTCCAACGATCATAAGTTCGTCAAAGTTGAGGATTCTTTCGAGTAGGAATCCGAGTAGAAGCACGGTCCCGAGGAAGAGTATACCCCTACCAATACGTCCTAGGTAGATTTGGCCAGCTCCAGTGATCAATAGGGAAAGAGCAGCAGCGAGAGCGGGGTTCTTTCTTTGAACTACATGAATCGGTGTGATGCCTTCCATCTTTGGTTGTGGTTTTCCGCAGGAGGGACACGTAGTATACTTGTAGTCTATCTGGACTCCACAGTATGGGCAGTATTTGGTCTTCTCCTGAGACATCTCAATTTGAACTAAGGTTTCTAGCAAAATACGCTTTGTGGTCCTATTTCAAGGAAAGAGGTTACTATGTCTAAGGTCTTACCGAGGCTATCCTTCGTCGTCTTTGATTACTTCCTCGGATGGCTCATCGATGTCTTCCAAGTCTTCCTCGTCGAACTCCTTTTCCTCTGCGCAGAACTCGCACCGCTTCTCTATTGGGGAACCACAGTCCTCACAGAACTTGGCGCCACAGGACTTGCACTTGATGAGTTTATCTGATTCTTCACCGCAGATCTCGCATTCTGGCATTTATATCACCTTTCTTTTGGAGGGTTCCCCCTCAACCACACGAAACCAATCGGCAGCATAGAGAAATGGCATTCTTAAATTTAAACAAGTAAAAAACAATAGATATTACATCATAAATTGATCTTCTCTATTAAAATACTTTATATATGTTATAATAAGAAAAACTATTTAAAACATTACCAAAAATAAAGCAATTTAGTATCAATGGTTGTTATATAAAATAGCTGTTTTATTCAACTAAAATAGTGGCGTCATTAGATTTATTTGACTTCTCTGTACCACTCCTCGGGTGCGCCGTCTAATAACGGGTCGTAGTTAGAGGGTAGAAGCTCCTCTATACCTAGAATCTCAGTCACGAAGACTTCCACTACCCCTTTGACGATCGTTCCCTCGGTGAGGTGGCCGCCAACAGTTGGTACATCCCAAGCACCGCCTATGCAGTAGTGAATGGCGGGGAAGGGTTCGGGTTTACCGTCTGCAATGCGTGTGTGGATCATACCGCTCATGCTGATGAGCATACTGAGGTTCTCGAAGCTGGCAGCTGTCTCGTTGTGCCAATTAGAGTGGTTCCGATTGTCTGGAGTCCACATGTACATCTTTGCGGGGGTGAATCCCCCCATGAAGGCGGCGTGGATCTTGCCGAATCTGATCTTCTTGTCCTTGGCGAACTGCTGGAGCGCCTTATATACATCTGTGCCGGTCGTCATCCTAATGATGAATTCTCTGCCTCTGCGGGCCTCGACGCAGTGGTACTCCGTCGGCTTTGATGCTTCGCGTTCCCATGAATCTTTCTTTCTTTGAGCCATAAAGACCGCAGATATTCTAACTGGTATGCAGTTAAGACTTTGTAGGGAGGTCTCGCGCGCTATTATGGCTAATGTGTTAATTGATTAAAGGGCGGTTTATTCAACCACTATCTATTTAGCTAACTTTTAGCAGCTCTCGTAGGATGCCTAGTTGGGCTGGGTTGGCTTTGACAATATCGCTTGTGCTTATGATACCGAGGATTTTGTCTTTCTCGATTATGGCAATTTTCTTGATCTTTTTCTGAACCATTAACTTGGCGGCGTCTTCGATCGAGGCGTCGGGCTCGATAGTGATGAGTGGGCTGCTCATGATATCTTTAGCTCTGATCGTGCTGGCGTCGAGTCGTGACTCGACGATTCTACGGAGGATGTTTTTACTCGTTATAATACCAACCGCGCGATTGTTGTTAGTAACGATGACGCTGCCTACGTCGAATTTGTTCATTTTAACGACAGCATCGTGGACGCTGTCGTCTGTGCGGACAGTTTTGACGTTCTTCGCCATTATGTCCCTGACAAGTATCATTCCGCTCATATAATCACCGACAAGGGCGGAGTTAATCTAGGTTTGGTGAGATTTGAAGTTTTATTAAGGGGCTTAAGTTCAGAGCTGTTTTTGTCATATTAGTCTTGGCTCCATAATCGCTTTAACGAATGCTTCTATCTGTGAGTTTTAGCCGGTGCTTACCATGAGTCTTAAGGTCGAGGATGTTATGCGCTCGAGTGTTGTCACTATAGAGGGTGAGTATTCTGCGAGGCAAGCAGCGAAGATGATGGACTTCAGGGGGGTTAGTAGCCTCGTTGTCGTGTCGAAGAAGAAGATTTCCGGCATAGTTACTGAAAGATCTATGTACGAGGGTGATGGCGAAAGGGAAGGATGCGGAGAAAGTAAAAGTTAGGGAGATAATGTCTCAGCCAGTCATGATCGCAAGGCCCGATATGTCACTTGAAAGCGCGGTTCAGGTGATGTTAACGCAGGGGATCAAGAAGTTGCCTGTCCTAGGAGGGGAGTTTGGGGAGAACCTTGTGGGTATCTTGTCACTTACGGATGTTGTTATGCTATACCCCGCTCTATACGCGACTATGAAGCAGCTTCAAGAAATCCAACTTTCGCCCGTAGAGAAAGATGTAGATTTCTACATAAGTTAATAATTGTTTTTAAATGCGCGCGTATTTTCTTCCTGAAGTCATGATTGAGGGCTTTGAAGATCTTCTTTCGCCGATCTTTATCCAACACCTGA
The DNA here is from genome assembly GCA_964539725.1 of uncultured Candidatus Bathyarchaeia archaeon. GTDB lineage: Archaea > Thermoproteota > Bathyarchaeia > TCS64 > TCS64 > UBA8941. Next base: position 5,325 of record CAZIKD010000009.1, read on the forward strand.
AGGTTCTCCTAACATAGTGTATTTATATAAGGTGGAAAGACGGGAGTCTAGCCCAGAATATTTGGGGAAAAGATAGTTTTTATTACTAGTCGCTGCTGGCGTTCGCCTCGCTGATCTGCATCGATGCTGTTGGGTATAGAGCGACCTTGGCTCGGGAACCGTGTTTGTCCTCCATGAGTTCTAGAGCCTCCTTCCAAGTCTTCACCCACTTGGAGCCTTCGCCGTAGTAGTGTTCGTCGACCTTCATGAGGCCGCTGGGTGAGACACAAATTACTCGACCCATCTTCCAAGGCTTCTTGACGTAGACGTCTGGTTTCCAGCCTTGGCCGCCATAGTCCATGCCGAACCTGCCGTTGTAGAAGTGGACACGGCAACCCTCGGGTGTGAAGAGGAGGTAGACCATGTCTCCGCTCTCTCTTACAGACTCTAGTATGATGTGGTATGCCTTGTAGCCTTCGTTAGCCATCGGATATGTGTTGCCAATGCTTATATCGGCATTTTTGACGACCTTCGTGACGTAGTGGGCTCGAGCGCGTCTGACGCCTTCGCGGTGGGCATCGATCATGTCGCCGGATACGAGGTCGCAAGCGTCGGAGTCGACATTGAGGAGGGCGTGGACGACGAAGTCAAGGCCTGCTTTCCTGGAGGCTTCCTCTGAGTCGAGGCGACGCTCGTTCCCATTGATCTTCCCGGGGTCGGTACCCTTCTTAATAGCGTGATTAGGGCTGATGGATTCTACAGCAGCGACGCCGGGGAGGATCATTTTGCTGCCGCCTCCAAACCCGTAGCCGAAGTGGGGCATTATGCTGCTTACGACGACCTTGAGGTCGCAGCTCATGACCTCCTTATTTATGAGGATCGGCGTCCCGCGGCTTGTTTTCCCGAGGTCTACGAATCTCTCGTAGGGGTTGTGGTTGAAGACGAGGTGCTTCGCGCATATCTCCTCGCCGAGTTTTTTCTGGAAATCGAAGAGCATTCGCCCAGTATGGGCGCCTGACGCCATCATGAAAACGATCTGGTCGTCGGTTATGCCGCCTCTTCGGAGTTCGTCGAGTACGGAGGGGAGGATCTGAGTCACCTTTGTAGGACGGGTCATGTCATCGAATATTATGACGCATTTCCGTTTTCCTTTAGCGATTTCGCTGAGTTGCTTTGTGCCGAGTGGATGCTGGAGTTTTTCCTCGATCTCCTTGGGATTGAGGGTCTTGGCGTCGTGGCCCTTCATCTTCTGAACGTTAATGTCCCAGCTGTCGGGGAAGGAAAGCTTCTCCGGCTTCCACCCATACCACTCCCATGCAGGTACGCTGATAGACTTCATAGATAAGACCTGCATCGTTGTCTCTTAAAGATGTAACTCGCATGAGGGGATTCAAGCTCGATGGCGTTAAATGGGAATTGCCACTAAAGCGCGAATGTAGTCGGAGCGTAACTGACCGCTACAGATATCAGGTGAGGATTCGTATTCTATTCTAGGGGATGATGGTTGGAATACACTAAAGATCTGAGGAGGGAGTTCCCGAAAGTCTTCGATAGGGCTTATGAGCAGATGCGAAAGTTCCGCCTTGTCAGAGACATAATGACGCCAAAGGTCATAACCATCACAGAGGACAAAACCATGGGCGACGCGGCTCGGGTGATGGGAGAGAAACATATCGGGAGCCTGATCGTCGTCGTCGACGCCAAACCGAAGGGCATAGTCACGGAGAGAGATCTCCTCAGCGGAATCCTTGCTTTAGGAAGAGATCCTGCGAAGACCAAGGTAGGCGCGGCGATGTCTTGGCCCCTCATTACAATTTCTCCGGACGCCCTGATTAAGGATGCGGCCAGGATAATGATGAAGAGGAAGGGAAGACTAGCTGTTGTAGATAAGGAGAAACTCATCGGTATAGTCTCAGCCTCTGACTTCATCCGGAGCCTCCCCGACGTGCCTGAGACTGCTGTAAAGGTCGAAGACTACATGACTAAGGAGGTAGTCATCGTGGACGAGGAGAAGTCGGTAGCCGACATCGCCGTCACGATGGGTAAGGAGAGAATAGGTAGCGTAATAGTTGCCTCAGGGGGGAAGCCGAAGGGTATCTTCACGGAGCGGGATCTACTAACGACCTTCCTGAAGGATGGCAAATCCCTAAACGCCGCGGTGAAGGGATATGTTTCTACACCGCTAATTGTGGCCCCAGCCTGGATTAGCGTCTATGAGGCAGCTTACATAATGGAGGATAAGCATATCAGGAGGCTGCCGCTCTTCGAGGAGAATGAACTCGTCGGAATCATCACCGCGCGTGACCTCGTAGAAGCATATGCCAAGTGATCCCTTTTTTTAAAAGGATCCGGAGCAGGGGGCATATCGGCGCAACAAAACCCATATAGAGACATCAGTGTTGTGTTGATCAATGTCCACCGATCTACTTCCTGATGGGATAGTTATCCTCGACTTCGGTGGTCAGTACTGCCACTTGATCGCCCGCCGCGTAAGGGAGATGAAAGTCTACTCCGAAATTCTTCCCAGTGAAGCCTCGGTCGACGAAGTATGTGAGCTCGGTAAGACGATGAGGGTGAGGGGAGTCATTCTTTCGGGGAGCCCAAGTAGCGTCAACGCGCAAAACTCACTCAGGTTAGATGAGCATATCCTCGAACTCGGCGTCCCTGTGTTAGGTCTCTGTTATGGTCACCAGCTTTTAGCTCAGATAAAAAAGGGGGACGTTAGAAGTGGGGAGTTTAAGGAGTATGGCTCTAGGACCGCGTACATTGACAGGGCTGAAGGTATACTCGAGGGCTTGGAGATGGAGGAGCCGGTCTGGATGAGCCACGGCGATACCGTCTATAGCCTACCCAACTGCTTTCAAATCCTCGCACACACAGACTCGGCGCCCATCGCCGCCTATAGCTACCCCGAAAAGGGCATCTATGGCCTCCAGTGGCACCCCGAGGTAAATCATACAATCCACGGCGACCGAATGCTTAGGAGCTTCGTGTTCAATATCTGTAAATGCGAGCCTAACTGGCGCCCAGCTGACGCCATTGAGGAGGGGATAAAGATCGTCAAAGCGCAGGTTGGAGGCGGAAAGGCCGTAATTGCTCTTAGTGGGGGGGTCGACTCGAGCGTCGCGGCGGCGATAGTCGGCAAGGCTTTAGGAGACAGGATCATGGCAGTCCATGTCGACCACGGTCTTATGAGAATGGAAGAGTCGATGCAGGTAAAGGAAGCCATGGAGCGGATAGGCGTCAACGTGAAGATCGTTGACGCGAAAGACAGATTCCTCAAGCGGCTCCACGGCGTCACCGACCCGGAGAATAAGCGAAAGATAATCGGGGAAGAGTTCATCAGGGTCTTCGAGGAGGAGGCCCGCCGCTTCGGCGCGGAGTACCTCGTTCAAGGCACAATTTACCCCGACCGGATCGAGTCGGGGACAACACAACACGCTGACAAGATCAAGACCCACCACAACGTGGGCGGCCTCCCGCTCAACATGGAGTTTAAGGGAGTCGTTGAGCCACTAAGAGACCTCTATAAGGACGAGGTCAGGGCTCTCGGTACCAACATGGGGCTCCCGAGGGAGCTCGTTTGGCGTCAACCTTTTCCTGGTCCGGGTCTCGCTGTCCGAATAATCGGGGATGTGACGGAGGAAAAACTTGACATACTCAGGAGGGCGGACGCGATAGTCACCCAAGAGGTTGAGAAGTCGGAGATAGCAAGTGTCCCGTGGCAATACTTCGCCATTCTCACTAACACGAAGAGTACGGGGGTTAAGGGAGACGAGCGAGCTTACGGCTGGACTGTTGCCGTCCGCATAGTTGAGAGCGTAGACGCCATGACAGCAAACTTCTCCAGGACACCATGGGACATTCTCGAGAACATAAGCAGCCGAATAACTAATAGTATACCCCAGGTCACAAGAGTAGTGTACGACATAAGCAACAAGCCACCAGGCACGATTGAGTGGGAATAAATTGACAGGATTCAGTTATCCTCCTGGGGGTCCACCCGCAGACCTTCTAGTGGAGGGCAGGGGAAATAACCTGAGCGAGGCGGTCGCAAATGTTGCCCTAGGAATGCTCAACGCGATCACACCCCTCAAGGGAATATCCGAAAGAGATACGTACACGGTCAACGCCGAGGGTATTGACCTAGAGAGCCTCATATTCAATCTTCTAGATGAGATCCTCTTTCTGAATGACTCGGAGGGTATGACGGCGAAGAGTCTTACAGTTGAGATCGATGAGGAAAAATTCAAGGCAAGCGCCGTAGGAAAAGGTGAACGTTTTAGTGCTAAAACACACGAAACGGGCATCGCTGTGAAAGCCGTAACCTATCACATGATGAAAATTGAGAGGACAACAGAAGGCTGCAGGGTCCTAATGGTCTTCGACACCTGACTCGATACCTGGGAAGGTTACGGTTTTTTATATATAAAGATTAGACGATTTAACCAGGTGTCAGTAAATGGCTCTTGACATGATAGCCACGCTAATTAGTATAATCGTAGGTGTGATCATCACGGCCCCAGTCCTCTGGATTGCGGGGAGAATGCTCGTAGGACCAAGTAAAGCGAAGTTCACCGACGCTATCATCATTGTTCTCCTGGGAAACATCGCCAATGCGGTAGTCGGTCTCTTCATAGCGGGATTAGCTGGTACGTTGATACAGATCATCGTCCTCCTTTTTTTGATACAGAAGTACTATGAGTGCAGTTGGGGGAAGGCTATCCTGGTTGCGATCGTCACGGTTGTGATATTCGTAATAATTGCCTTCATCCTCGGGGTAGTGGGCTTCGGTTTGTTGGGACCTATGATCCCAGCTCAATAAACTCCCCCTTTTTTAAATAAGATAGTTTTTTTTAAGAATCATATCAACTCAACCTGCCTTGAGATCTCGAGTTGGAATTGCGTGTCAAGTTTCATATTTGGAATGCCTAGATCATCTACATTCAACTAAGCGACTTTAGGATTGTTAGTGCCTCGTCGACATGAGCCTTCATATTGGTCTGAGAGCTGAAGATGTGACGTACGACGCCGTCTTTATCGATTACGAAGGTGACCCTACCGGGTAGGAGATGACCAGAGACTCCGTACAGTTTCTTGACAACACTATTCTCGTCGCTCAGGATAGGGAAGGGAAGTAGGTAAGCGTCCCTGAACTTCCTGTGAGACTCTTGACTGTCAGCACTTACTCCAACGACATCGGCGCCAGCTTCTGTGAAGTCCTCGTAGGCGTCTCTGAAGTGACACGCCTCCCTTGTGCAACCCGAGGTGAAGTCTTTCGGATAGAAGTAGAGGACAACGACTCTCCCCCTGAGTGAGGAGAGGGTAACTGGTTTCCCATCCGGATCAGGCAGGGTGAAATCGGGGGCGACCTCACCAACCTTAACGTTTACCATCAAAATCGAATAGGAAAAGGGAATAGTGGGAGATAAACGCGACTAAAGTATCTTCGTGGGTTCGATCTGTCGAGGGACTTTACATACGAGAAATCTAAGTACACTACTGCTCCTGTTGTACCAGCAATGGGGTATTCCATTGGGGCTCTCGATGAGGGTGTCTGGACCGACCTCCCTCTGCTCCTCACCGACCTCGACGACCCCCCTACCTTCGAGGACATAGAAGAATACGTCCGTGGGGGTGATATGGTGTTTTAACTGCTCCCCTGGGCGGAGGGTGAGGTGGGTCACAGTTGCGTGCTCAGTGTTGTAGAGGGACTTCGACTCGACGCCGTGGGGGTTCTGTCCAGCCTGGGCTGACTTCACGTCTACTACCTTCACTACTTTCACCCGAGGATGGCTTTGAGGTCGGCGTCTGGCGTTGTAATCGGGGTTATGTTGTAGTTGTCCACCAGCACCTTTAGCACGTTTGGGGTGAGGAAGGCGGGGAGACTCGGACCTATACGAATGTTCTTTATGCCGAAGCTCAGCAACGTCAGCAATATGGCGACGGCCTTCTGCTCGTACCAGCTCAGAATCATGCTGAGAGGTAGCTCGTTGACCCCTACCCCGAAGGCCTTGCTTAGGGCGACTGCGACCTGTATTGCAGAGTAAGCGTCGTTACACTGACCGATGTCTAGTAGTCTTGGTATCCCCTCTATGTCGCCGAGTTCCTTGTCGAAGAACCTGAACTTGCCACAGGCGAGGGTGAGCACGACGCAGTCTTTCGGCACCTTTTCGACGAACTCGGTGTAGTAGTTGCGCCCAGGCTTCGCTCCATCGCAGCCTGCGACGAGGAAGAAGTGCCTGATCTTTTTAGTCTTGATTAGGTCTATGACCTTGGGAGCGACGTTCATAATAGCGTCGTGACCGAAGCCCACCATGACCGAGCCGGATTCCTTGTCGTCTGTGAAGCCGGGCATCTCCAGAGCCTTCTTTATGACGGGGGAGAAGTTCTTGTCGGCGATGTGCGTGACTCCGGGCCAGCCTACTAGGCCAGTCGTGTAGATATTACCTATGTAGGTTTGTGCGGGGCGCTGTATACAGTTGGTCGTCATCAGTATGGCACCGGGGAACGAGTAGAACTCCCTTATCTGGTTCTGCCAAGCGGTTCCGTAGTGGCCGTAGAAGTGGCTGTACTTCTTGAGATTTGGGTAGCCGTGGGTTGGGAGCATCTCACCGTGGGTATAGACATAGATACCTTTTCCTTCGGTCTGCTTTAGGAGCAGCTCGAGGTCCTTCAAGTCGTGGCCCGATACGAGGATCGCTTTGCCCTTCTTGTGGCCGAGCGGAACCTTCGTTGGCACGGGGTTCCCGTATGCACTCGTGTTAGCGGCGTCAAGTAGCTCCATGGCTCGGAGATTAGTCTTCCCGGCTTCCATGACGAGACCCAGGTAGTCGTTGAGACCTAGGGAGGGGTTGGCGGCTGCCGCGAAGCCTTTCTCTATGAAAGCGTAGACGCCCTCGTCCTCCTTCCCGAGCATCGCGGCGTGATCCGCATAGGCGCTTATCCCTTTGAGTCCGAAAATGAGGGTCCAACGGAGGCTGTGAACATCGCTTCCGGCGTCTGATTCAGACTTGATGCCGACCTTCTCGCCCCGCTTGACGAGCTCAGAGATGTCGTTAGAGGGGACGAAGTTAACCATATCACCCGGTAGCTTCGCTTTGACTAGCCGATTCAGCTTGTCCCGATAAGCTACAGTCTTGTGGATCAACTCAGCGATCCTCTCTGGGTCGAAGTTGACGTTCGTTAGGGTCGAGAAGGTTGCCTCGCAGACGAAGCGGTCAATCTCCCTATCATAGATGCCCCTCTTCCTTCCCTCAACAGCGACTATGGACAACCCCTTAAGGGCATAGACTAGCAGATCCTGTAGAGCCGCAACCTCCGAGTTTTTCCCACAGACACCCATCTGAGTACATCCCTTACCTTGAGCGGTTTGTTCGCATTGATAGCAGAACATCGGGAACTCGGGTGCGTTCATTACCTCAACTTTAGCTTCATGCATTTCATTTTCACCTTTTATTTCGATTCTGAGCAGGCTCCTTGAAAAGGGCAGTGTTTCGCGGCGTGGTTCTCAACCACCTTGAATATCCCCTCAACCGTCTCCGGGTTGATGCGGTATATCTTCTCCTTTCCTCGGCGTTCGCCACTGATGAGATTACACTTTTCAAGGGTCCTTAGGTTATGACTCACCATACTCTGTTCCTGGTCAAGGGCTTCCGCAATGTTGGTTACGTTCATGGGATGCTGTCTAAGTGTCTCGAGTATTGCTAGACGTGTGGGGTTTGCTAAGGTGGAGAAAAACCCATAGCAAATATCGGAGAGTCCTCTTTTCAAGCCTACTCACATCTGAAGATATTTTCATATGAAGAATGGTTCATAAGCTTATAAGGGTTATGGGTGCGATGACTCTGACCCCCTAAAAAAAGTTAACCTTTATATTTATGGACTAGACGGCTTTAATGTCCACAAGTGAATAAGAATTGACACTAACCATTGACACAGCGGGACACGGACTTAGTATGGTACTCAAAGACTACCAAGAGGAGGCGCTCCACTACATATGGGAGAAGGGGGAGGGTGCCAGCTCACGGGACGTCTGGAGTCAAGTAAACAAGACCTTGAAAACTAGAAGCATTAGCAGGGCTTCCATAATCAACTTCCTCAACGCGATGGTGGACGAGGGCGTTCTCAACTACAAAGAGATCACCGGCAAGGGTGGCCACCGCCGCATCTACTCCACGAAGCTAAACGAGGCTCAGTTTAAACAGTACGTCGCCGAGACCGTCCTCGTGAACATGATTCGCGATTTCCCAACGGAGACCAGGGAAGCCATAAAGAAGGTCAAGTAATCCACCACTTTCTTTTCTTTTTAATCAACCTAGCGGAGCGAAGGTTTCTCTCGCTTATATGTTATAAAGAGTAAGCGAATATTTTCTACGATTTGTGATGGTGAAGCTGACGAAGGAGAAGAAGACGGCTTTCGACTACATCGAGGATAACTACGAGAAGATCAGCGACATGCATCAGCTGATCTGGAGGTATGCTGAGCCGGCTCTCCGTGAGTACAAGAGTTGTGAGGCACTTGTGAATTGGCATAGGGAGGAGGGATTCGAGGTACAAGAGGGCATAGCCGGGATGCCAACCGCTTATGTGGCGATATGGGGGAAAGGCAAGCCGGTGATCAGCACCTACACCGAGTACGATGCGGTACCCGAAGCCGCTCAGGAACCAGCCACCCATCGGGAGGCGGAGAACCCTTGGCAGGCCGGTCACACTGACCCCCACAGTGCCTTGGGTGTAGCGGCTGCCGCAGGTGCACATGCAGTTAGGTACGCTATGGAGAAACATAGCTTGAAGGGAACCATCAAGATCTTCGGCGCTCCCGGGGAGAAGATCTGCATCTCCAAACCTTACGAGGCTGCGAGAGGCTTCTATGAGGGCCTCGACGCTGCAGTAACGTGGCACCCGAGGGGCTCCACATCTGTTATGTACGAGACCCAGTGGGGGAGCTACTGGTGTGTCGCCTTCATCTTCGACTGCGACGAACCAGAGACTTGGATGAGCTACGCTCCCGACCTCCCGACCCAGACACGCGCCCCAGGCGCGCTTGATGCGGTTTGTCTCATGTACACTACGACGAAGTACACGAAGGAGTCGATGCTCCCAAGGACGGGGCTTTGGTCGATAAATGAGGCGATCCTCGTTGCGGGTCAGGCGACAGCGGACAACTTGCCACCTAGAATAGGTGTCATCACATACGCCTTTAGGAGCCCCAGTCTCGTCCAGCAGGAACAGATCTACAAGGTGCTGCTCAACAACGCCGAGTCTGTGGCAAAGGTGACGGGGTGCAAGTTGGGGATTAAGTGGGTGGCGAAGACAAGAACCGGGTTATTCAACAAGAGCCTCGCCGACCTCGCCTACGAGAACCTTGAGCTTATAGGCGCTCCATTGTTCACAGAGGATAACAAGGAGAAGGCGCGCGAGATAGTTCGGAGGCTAGGACATAAGCCGCCTCAAGAGCCTTTTAACGAGAGGCTCACACCGCCGGACGAGTGGGAGAGGATGTGGAGGAAGCCGATACCTAACCACCAGACCCACTTCGGGAGCGACGACTATGTCGAGTTCACCTGGCACTGCCCGACGGTTTGGATACAGATCTACGTCCCTAGTGTAAACGTCCCCGGTGTAAGGCTCCCAGCCTGGACAAGATACGCTCTCTGTGGGATGAGGGGAGTCATCGACAAGAGTATCTACACGGCTGCGAAGGCGATCAGTGGCACGATGATGGACCTAATCACTGATCCATACCGGTTGAAGGTCTGTATTGACGAGTGGAAGGAGAGGACGAGCAAGTACCTGGAAGAGCCCCTCTTACCACCCGACATGGAGCCACCGGTTAATCTCCCGTGGCCCGAGTACGTGACAACCTCTAGGGGGAGGGGATGGCACATCCCCCCCTTCAAGGTATAAAATTGCCCATGGAGCCTGTTCTATTCTTTCGTACACGCGTTCTAATCTATGGGTATAATAGCCACACATTGAACAGTTCTAGTCGGTAATACTAATGGAGAAGACACAACGAGCGGCTACTCTGGTAGCTGTATGTGCATCAATACTCCTCGCGGGGATGATCATCGCCTATAAACCGGGCATGATATCCGAAATCAGCGAGTTCAGGTTCCCCACGGGCGTCCCACCATCACTAGGAGCTACTGGATTCACAAATGTCGCAGGCACCGACACAGGCAGCAATCCCAAGACTATGAGCATCTCCGGGACAGGTATAATCAAGGTAAAGGCCAACCAGGCGACCTTGACCCTCGGAGTCTACACTGAAGACAAGGAAGCGAGCACAGCGATTGATGAAAACGCTGCGAAGATGACCGATGTCATATCAGCCCTGAAGAAACTCGGCTTCACTGACGATGATATGCAGACCACTGGCTACAACGTCTACCCGAACTACAATTGGGAAATCCACCAGGTGATAGGTTACCAGGTCACAAACATGATACAGATCAAGATCAAGGACCTGACTAAAGTCGGACCGGCTATTGATGCAGCCACCGCGGCAGGCGCTAACAGAGTAGACTCGATTAGCTTCGGCATCACCGAGGAGACCGCATCGAAGATCAAGCTCCAAGCATATACCTTAGCCATCACCGACGCTAAGGAAAAGAGCAACGTGATCACCAAGGGTCTAGACATTAAGATCGCGGGTGTCCAAAGCGTCACTGAGAGCGTCTACTATCCATCCATTGAATACAGGAGCTACGACGCTGCCAGCTCGGTGAAGTCCTCGACGCCGGTGCTGTCGGGTAGCCTCAGCGTGACGGTGACGTTGAACATCGTTTACCTCATCGAGCCCGCTACAGCTTAACCACTTTCTTTCCAACTTTTTCAGTGGTAATAGTTTTACCCCTTTAGATCTATCTCAACTCCATGTCCAGCATATCCTCGGTTACCCCTACGATCTGTTCGCTGATGGGCATCAAACCCCCGAGGGAGTCCACTTCCATGCCGGTCAACGCCATCATATCGGCGGCGTCAAAGATACTCAGAGGTGAGTACGCCGAGAAAGCTCTCGTGTATGCGCCCGATGCCATAGGTGAAGGATTACGTCGTGAATATGCGAAGCTCTTCGACGGGGTTGAGAAAGCGGCGCCTATCGAGGTGGAGATGAAGTCGGTTTTACCCTCTTATACTCCGGTTTGCTTCAGTAGCATGTTCACCGGTGCACCGCCTGAGGTACACGGGATAAGGAAATACGAGAAGCCCGTCTTAAGTTGTGATACTCTCTTCGACGCGCTCTCAAGGGCAGGTAAGAAGGTTTGTATCGTTGCGGTGAAGAACAGTAGTATAGATCTCGTATTCAGGAACAGGGAGATAGACTACTACGCGGAGGAATACGACCCCCAGGTCGAGTCGAGGGTGTTGAAAATCATCAAGACAGCTGATTACGACTTCACCCTAGCTTATCACCAGGAATATGATGACTTGATGCACGCTTCGACGCCGAGGGATCCTAACGCCCTCGAAGCATTCAGGAGGCACCTTCTGAGCTTTGAGACATTGGCATATGCCTTCAACAAGAGGTATACCCACTCAAACAGATTGGTGGCATTCACGCCAGATCATGGTACACATACAGATCCGACTACGGGGAAAGGCGCACATGGTACAGACAGCCCTGAAGACGTCGATGTCCGACACTTCTGGGGTATCTATAGGGTAAGCTAACTCTTTTACATAACGAGCACTCGGAGTGATCTGAACGGTATGTATAAGGTAGTCTTCACTGTTATCGATGTTCAGAACCCGAAGAGCATAGACGGGGGCCCGACCCACGTCAAGGGGCCCTGCAAGATCTATAAGGTCGGCGACAAGATCACGATCACCAGTAACCCGGGGAGGCTCGTCCTCGAGGAGACGGACAGCGTCTGCTTGGCTGCGTTTAGCGCGATCCTTCCACTCACATCCGCCATGGAGAGGGATGTCACCGAGCCCTGGGACTACATTGACAAGATAAAGTACTTCAGCTGCCCCGACTCCGAGCGACCCGTCACTTTCAAGGTTGAGCGGATACCCGTGAAGCAGGGCGAGATACCGCTGAGGAAGAGCTAGACTCCCCTCAGCTTGCTCAGGTATTCACCGATTATCTCGGGTTGCCTGCGAACGCGATCGGGGTTTTCAAGAATAATGTTTGCGTATGCTTCGCCGGCCTCTGGTAGCGCCTCGGATAGTTTAAGGTGATAGAGTTCACCCTTCTCCTCCGCTTTTTCACATGTTGGGTTGCAGGGGAAGAAGTAGCTTGCGAGGTACACATGAGGGTTGAGGGCAGTGGTTAACTCCTTGAGCTGCGCAGCCGCCCTCGCCTCGACGTTGATCCCTTGCTCGCGGTCCGAAGCGTACCTGTCGACACAGCATATAGGGTAGCCGAGGAGGCGCCCCATCCTGCGAATCCAGTCGCCGCTGAACTCCTCGGGATAGGCGAACTGAAGCTGCCCCCTAGAGGGATCCGGCTTCTTCACCGCCTCCACCCTCAGCCTCCCCCTCTCCTGCATGAGCCTCTGTAGCTCCTTCAGGTTATCCTTCTCCCTGTAGAGGTAGAACTCGTGGACTGTGGGTCGGACCTCAATCTGGTTGAACCTGAGGCCGAGCTTCTTTGACCAAGATGAGAGAGCTTTGTACTCGACCGAGCCCTCGACGATCTCGTCGAAGGCTGATGCCATCCCTTTCCTGATTTCACCTATCTCCCTGATCTTTGCCTTTTTATCCTGCATGGCCCTGAGCCTCTCAAGTCTTGGCTTGAAGCGCGCATCTATTGCTTCGCCCATCGATTGGCTGCTGGGAAGCTCCGCGGGGATCGTCGTCTGGCTGCAGAGGCGGAGACCGAGATTGACGAGGAGGAGGTTCTCAACCGCGACTCTGGGGGTCACAAGGGGGTCATTGAGTAGCTCGTGGAGTTCGGTCGGGTTCAACGGTGAGTATTCAGCCGTTGTTGTTTATAACATCCGGGTCGATCTTAGCTCAAGCTGGGGATGCAAAAAATGAAAAGTGGGGATAGTTTGTTCCGAGAGCGGAAT
>CAZIKD010000010.1:0-12341 GCA_964539725.1 uncultured Candidatus Bathyarchaeia archaeon
GCTGCTCTGCAGGCAGCCGCCTAAACCGCTCAGCCAACCCGGCGCGCAGAGAGAAGGGTGAGGGGGATGGATATAACTTTTCAGTTGCAGCCTCAGTGCGTCTTAACCGTCTTCCGGATAAGCTCTACCGCTTTCTCGTCTCCGTGCCTGGCGCGGTAAGCTTCGATCCCTACCCTGTAGACTGCGCTCCTCCTCCCCTCCGGGTCATTCGGGTCGAACATCTCCACGAACTTGTCGCATGGAAACTCGCTGCAGGCGCCGCAGTGCTTAGAGTTATGTTCTTGGGCGCAGGAGTAGGTCGGGCATGTCCCCCAGAAGGGTTTGCCCTTAATCTCGGTGCATCCGGCGCAGCTTGGCTGCCTATCACCTGTGTGCCACTCGCAGATGTTACAGTCCAACCCACAAGGGCTGATCATGTTCTTCGCCATTGGACTCGATCAGCTCGCCGCTTGACGGTTTAAAAGGGGTTCGAATCTTTAAGAACTCAAGGTAGATGAAGGTGGTGGGACCGCCCGGATTTGAACCGGGGACCACGCGGGCCCAAGCCGCGTATCTTGGACCAAGCTAGACCACGATCCCGCACCCGGTTAATCGGCGGGCTTCGTTTTATCTTTATCCCCAGACATGGGCCATAAAAACCAGGAAAAACGTTACGATTATGATTTTCCAATCAGTGAAGCTAAAAAGGGGCGGTGCATAATTACTTATCGGGTTAAGTGGAGACGCTGAGCCCTCAGATAGGTGAATCAGAAAAGCATGGCACCGGTGATAGGCGTCGAAGCCATCAGGTCGTTGAATGATGGCAGATTCAGGCTCATGACCGTGGATGAGCTGAAGGAGATGCCTTTCGGTTGCCACTCGAGGAAGATTATCAACGCGGTATCTACCACTCCAATGGTGGAGCCATGGAAGGTGAAGCAGATCGCTAGGAAGGTGGGGCTGTCAGAGAAGCAGGCAAGCCTCTCCCTCGAATGCATGGTCAACAGGAGGGACCAGGTTTTCACCAAGTTCAAGGACCCTGACCTCATCACATACAAGTTGCAGTACCAGCGCATCCAAACCCCCGAAAGGAGTGGGTGGCTCCAAGAAGCCCTAGAAGAACTGACCATCGCCATCGACGAGCTAGGTGAAAGCTACCTAGCCAGGAGACTGGATAGAATATTCGGGAGCTACGACAAGCTCCCGTGGAACTACATACCGCTGATAAAGTACAACCAACGGCCCATATATGCTCAGATGCAGCTGCAGATCCTGAGGCTGATCTAGGGGCTCAGCCCCACCTCTTCTTCGCCTTCGCCATAGCTTCGATTACTGGGAGCTCCTCACCCGCGAGGAGACTGAGCATGGCGCCACCGCCGGTGCTGACGTGCTTCATCTTGTCGTCGATGCCGAGCATGCTGGCGAGGCCGCCCATATGGCCGCCGCCTACGACTGTGTAGCCGCTGGCTTCTGCCAAGACGCGTAGAAGCTCCTTTGTGCCGACGTCGAAGCCACGGCGTTCAAACATGCCTAGGGGACCCTCTGCGACTACGGTACCGGCCTCGCGGATGAACTTGCTGAACTTGGCGACGGTGTTGAGGCCAATGTCGTAGATGTTTGTCTCTTCAGTTATCTGACTCGTGAGGACCTCGATGCGTCCGCCCTTCGTGTCGAGGGCGACGTCGACGGGGAGCTCTATGTTCTTCTCGTACTTCTTCAGTATAGCCCCGGCCTCCTTGACGAGCTTCTTATCCTCATCCTTGAGTGCGGCGAAGCGCTCCGGCGTACCACCGCCAGCCATGTGGAAGCTTTCCCTAATGAGACCGCCGATGAGGATGTGGTCCGCGATTTTGTCCCTGAGGACTCGGTTGATGACTGGGATGCGGTCGTCTACTTTGGCTCCGCCTAGGAGGTAGACCGTTGGGCGGGCGGGGTTGTATATCACCTTATTGAGGGCGCTGAGCTCCTTCTCCATCAGTCTGCCAGCGACCATTGGCATGACCTCGCCGAAGGCTGTGAGACTCGCGGAGCCCCTGTGGGCAGCAGCGAAGGCGTCGTTGACGCAGAGGTCAAAATAGGGTGCGAGGGTCTTCACGAGGCTCGTCTCGGCTAGTTTCTCCGGTGGCGCGTCAAGGTTCTCGTCCTTGTGCATGCGGAGGTTGTTGAGTACAAGTATCTCACCGGGTTTTAGCGCCTTGATAGCGTCCTGGGCCTTCTGACCGTCGATGTCCTCGATGTACTTCACCTTCCCGTTGTGGTACATCTGGATGACCCGGGTGTGAGCCTCCAGGTTCGTGAAGTCGTACTTCCCGGGCCGGCTTTGGTGGGCGCCGAGCACAACTTTCGCTTCTTTGAGGTCTTTGAGCGTGGCCTCCGTCGCCTTGATCCTCGCATCGTCGAGTATCCTCTTCGAAGAAGGGTCGAGGGGGCTGTTAATATCTACTCGGAGGAAGACGCTTTTCCCCTTCACGTCTACATCGTTGAGCCTAAGAAAGTCGAACATTATGGGCACTCCTCGTGGGGTCGCCTCTCATTCAATCTTCGTTTGTGATATAAAAAATAATGTCGCTCGGTCCCCATATTGATCCAGGCTTTGACCCCTGCCCGCGTAACCGAGCGCGTTTGGTTGCCACGGGTTAGACGCGGGTGAGCCAGAGGAGGGTGTCGCCTTCATTGACGCTGAAGTGGGTGCGTAGAAAGGTTACGGTGCCGTCGTAGGGCGCCTTCACCTCCTGCAGATTCTCACCGATGAGGCTGTATACATTGCCTAGGAGCTGTCCCTCCTTTGCCTTTCCACCGACGTCCACGAGCTTCCTCCAGGCTCCACCGTGTGTAGCATATAGGCGATGAGACTCAGGATCTATAGGGACTCTCCTGACTGTGGGGTCTCCGGGGAGTATTCCGAGGTGTCGCATGAGGTTATACACTCCCTTAGCGAACCACCAGGCGTCCTTCTCCCTGATTGGGTAGGGGGCGCCCGCCTCCGTCATAACACAGGGTACACCGAGCCTCGGGACGACCTCGCCTGTGTTCCCGGTGACCGCCGCAGTCTCCACGTAGTTGATGTCCCAGCAACCAGCCATCTCAAGCATTCTGCCACGGAGCGCCTCGTCCCCGGTCTTGAAGATGAAGACGCTCCGTGTGGCGTCCTCGCCGAGGTCGGCTGAATGGGCGTCGACGACGGCGTCTGCCTTGCTGAGGAACTCGGTCCAGACTGCGTGGGCGACTCTCCTCGTAAGGGAGCCCTCAGGGTCGCCTGGCCAGACCTTGTTCTGGTTGAGGTGGTCCCACGGGTTATCGTAGGGTGTCCGAGCGTTGAAGCCAGACGTGTTGACGACGGGGACGACGATCAGCCTACCCATCAGGGTTGATGGGTCGAGTTCCTCGATTATCCTTAGGAGACCCTCAATTGGAGTGCATTCGAGGCTGTGTACGCCTCCTATGACGCAGAGGGTCGGCCCGGGGAAGAAACCGTTGAATGCGACCCAGGGAACCCTGACCTCGTGCGTCGAGCCCTCAGAGACTCTGATGTACCCCCTGCCGCGGGTCCCGGGTTGGACCTCGACGCCTCCTATGCTAAGAGACACTCGGGCCACCTAGAGGGTGTAGTTGGCGACGTAGGGTTCGCGCCAGTCCTTGTACCAGCCAACGACGCGTGGTCCGTCCTCCTCGATGACGACGGTGTCGCTGCTCCATAGCAGCTCCCCCTTTGGCCCCTCGACGACGGGGCGGATTACGAGGACCATTCCAGGGCAAAGCTTAGTGTCATCCTTCGCGGAGAGGTAGGGCGCCTCGACGTCGGCGACTCCGATGCCGTGGCCGAGGGCGAGACCTTCAACGAGCTTCGCGTCAAGCTCCTTCGCGGCTGCCTTCATCGCTTTGTAGACTTCACTGCACTTAGCGCCGGGCTTCATCGCGGAAAGGGCTGCTTCCCTGAGAGCGACAATGTGTCCGTAGGCCTTCCTCTGCTCGGCGGTTGTGTAGCCTTGGGTCATCAAGCGGCTCCCTGTCCCCCAATAGCCGTCGAGGCTATACCGCGCCTCGATCCTGACATATTCACCCTCCTTGAGCTTCTTCTCGTGGCCTATGCCGTAATAGGGAGCGCGTGGCCAGAACTTGGAGGCGTTGGTGCCGCTAGCGCCTTGGCTGACGCTGTGCGCACCCATAACGTCGAGTCCGCGCTCCAGGCAGTGGACTCTGACCTCCTCGCCTAGGCTCATCTCGCTTCGCGTGCTCGTGATAAGGACGTGGTGCTGGGTACCGAAGATGCCGTGGTCGACCCTGTAGGCGGCGTCCTCGAGCAGGCCAAGCTCTTCCTCGGTCTTGACAGCGCGTAGCTCTCGAATAAAACCGTCGCAGCTCACCCACTCCATCTCTGGGAGAAGCTTTTTGAGCTTATTTAGGGTGGCCTCAGGGACCCTGAGAAGGTCGACTCCTATCCGGGCGCCCTTCTTGGCCTTGAGTACATCGGCGACCGCCCTCGTGAAGGCGTCTACGCCCCCAGAGTAGGTGCGGATCTTCTTTATACTACTGAGTGTAACGATGGTCTCCTCCCATTCCTCGGGAGCGATGACTGTTGGGTCACCCCTGCGTGGCCAGACGACGATGACGGGTGAGTCGGGGTAGAGGGGGAGGAAGGGGATCATAGCCCCCGCCATGTAGACGAAGTTGTCCGCGCCCGTGACGATGACCACGTCGAAGGTTGAGCTCTGAACCGCTGCGACTATCTTGCTGTAAAGTTCCATCTCATTCATCCTCCTAGTGGACGGCCCTGAAACCCGTCACCTCGTATATCCTGTCCCAGCGCCTGTACCAGCTGAGCTTTCTCGCACCCTCGTGTGTGATCTCGTAGACGTCGCGGTCGACGATTATCTCCCTGCGTGGACCGAGGTTGGCGACGCCTAGGGCGATGACGTTCCCCATTTTTAACTCTAGGGGGTACCCCGCGACAAGGTAGGGAGCCTCGAAGTGGCTGCAGCCGACGCCGTGTCCAATTATTGAGCCATGTAACTTGGCGCCCATCTTCTCGGCCTCGGATACGACCTTAGCGTAGACCTTGTCACAGCGTGCCCCGGGCTTGAGCAAGCATTCCGCAACTTGCTTTAAGACCTGGTTCTCATCGTAAGCGTCCACCACCTCCGGTGGAGCGTACCCGGTGAATGCCATCCTGCTGACGCTGCACCAGTAGCCCATGCTGTGACTTGTTATATCGTTACGAATGAGGAGACCCTCGTCGATGTCTCCGCGGTGAGGAGCGTACTCGAGACGTGTGTCATCACCGACAGTCACCGCCATGTGACCGACGCCGCTGGCGCCGCTCTCGAATGCGTGAACGCGTATCCTTTCAGCGTACTCGGGGACGGTGTATCCGAGGCCCCAGAGGGTTCCCTCTAGGTGGTTGAGGGCGTGGATTATGCCCCGGTCGGCGAACTCACAGCTCTTCTCGATTAGGGCGACCTCGGCGGCGCCCTTAACTGACCTCGCCTCGCTGAGGACGTTGTCGACGGGGATCAGCTTCGCCTTGGTCGTGGCTTTGACAGCCTCAACGAGACCGGCTGAAGCCCGCTCCGCGTCGTACCCAATCTTACCCTTGTCGAGGCCCATGCCCACTAAGGTCTTGGCGAGGGTTTTTACGAACGCTGTGGGGTGGGGGCCCTCGTTCTCGTCATAGGCGACGGCGGCCTCCATCCAGCCCTGGTCCTTGACGGCCTGAAGCCAGTCCACCGGTGTGACGACGGCGCACGTGTCGCCTTCGGCGGGGATTATCGCCGCGGCCTTCCTCTCAGGGTAGTTCTCAGCGAAGGGCAGCGTCGCGCCCGTGAGGTAGCGGAAGTTGTCCGCACCGAAGGCCATGAAGGCGGAGCATCCGCACGCGTCGACGAGTCTCCTAATAACGGTTTCATCCATTGGGGGCTACTCCTTTTGATAGAACTATAAGAATATCGGGACCGGGCGTTAAGAAATTATGCCCGAGATTAGCTATCTGATCTTAACGTATACGTAAGCCTTGATTGCGTTCTCGAAGCAGTACTGTACAAAATACAATCAATAGAAGTGTTGTATCTCGATAACGTAGCCCTCGGGATCTTTAAACATGAACTGGCGTAGATTCATCCCAGGCTCGTCGTGGGGCTCGCTCATCGTCGGAACACCCACCTTTTTTAGGTGAGTGTACCACTCGTCCACGTCGGGGACGAGAATCGTGACCATCACAGGCTTGTCCTTGCTCGACTTTAGGCTACCCTTCTTTCCGTCGACGAGCCCGACGTTGGCGTTGTCTGCGAGCCTAAGTATCTTCGCCCATCCCTGGTCGACAACAACCTTCAGCCCCATGATCTCCGTATAGAACCTCGTAGCTTTTACGAGGTCATCATAGTAGAGGAATGTTACCAGTCCGTCTATCTTCGGCACATAATGCACCGAGTTGATAACCCTTCACGGCTTAATGAGGATTAGCGCCTCCGTCGACTCGCGTGCGCCCCAGGGTACACCTTTAAGGCCCTTACACCCCAACCAGGTTATATCCAGCGGTTCCAAACAGATTACCAAGTGATTGAAATGGTAGAAGTCGGAGATAAGACGCCCGAAGTGACTCTATTTGACCTGAACCTCAAGCAGAGGAGCCTTAAAGAGTATCGAGGAAAGAAGCTGGTACTCGCCTTCTTCCCCGGGGCCTTCACCAGCACATGCAAGAAGGAGATGTGCATCCTCCGCGATGACCTCGCGAAACTTGAGAAACTCGATGCACAGGTGGTAGGCATCAGTGTCAATGACCCATTTAGCCTGAGAGGCTTCCACGAGGACAACGCTCTCAACTTCCCCCTCCTGAGCGACTACGCCCGTGAGGCCGTCAAGGCCTACGGTGTTGAGCTGCCTAACTTCGCCGGGTTAAATGGGTACACCGTCGCTAAGCGCAGCGTCTTCGTTATCGACAGGGAGGGTGTTCTGCGCTGGAAGTGGGTCTCAGATAACCCGGGAGTAGAGCCCGATTACGCTGAGATTCAACGCCAGCTGGAGAAGTTTAGTTCATCCAGCGGGAAAGCTAAAATTTATTAAGAAAGATTACGTCTGCTTGATTGAGGTTCTAGAAATGAAGAGTTACGTCAGAATCTACGGTCCACCGCTCCTTAAGGCGATCAAGGCCCTTGAGAAGATCGCGGTGAATATGCCAGCGGTCTGCATCATGGATACCATGATCGATGTATCAATGCCTCAGTTCAATAATAATGAGGGCATCACGGACTACTTTTCGACTATCGGCGGCATCCCAGAGAAGCGCTGCGGGACGATAATCAGTAAGAGCGGCATCAAGATGGGTGACTTCGACTTCGTCTTCGAGTGGTTCAAGGAACCGAAGATGGAGCAGGTTAACATGCTCATCGAGCACATCGATGAAGCTTTGGAGCCTTTGGGCGTCAAGTACACCATCGCAACGAAGTAAGCACCCTTATTTTCGACTTTTTTATACTTTTAAGCCCCTAGGGGTAATGAAAAGTATCTAGGTTTTTAGGGTGGAGGAGTGGGAGTCGTGTATCTGTCGATGAATGCGAACTTCTCGAGAGGGTACCTCGTGGGGCGCTCCCTTTCCCTCGCCGCCTGGCTATCGGTCAGGTAGGGGTGTATGGTCGCTGAGTGCTTTCCCACGTTGACGAGCGTTATAACCTGATAGTTTTCTGGGATTCCAAGGGCTTGCTTGATGGCGGTCTCGTCGAAGCCCGCGACGGGGTGTGCGACGAGGCCAAGCTCGGTTGCCCGGAGGATGAGGAACGCGGCCCCCATACCAGTGTCGAACTGGTGGTAGATCCTCTCCTTAACAATGCAGTCTTCACCGGTGCGGCTGAATACAGCTATCACCATGCTCGCCAACTCTATCCACTTGTTGTTCTTGGGAAGCGCCTCGTGTATCTTGGCGAGTTGCAAGGGGTCGCGGATGAAGACGAATCGCCAGGGTTGGTTGTTATTGCAGCTGGGTGCCAAGTCGGCGTGATGTGCGAGGTCTCTGATCAGCTCGTCGGTTATCTCGGTGGGTTCAAGTGACCTATAGGCCCTCCGAGTTTCGATGGCGTCTGTGACGTTCACTCACTCCATCTCCGATTGTAATGACTGGAAAACTGGCTATTAAAAGCGTCCCAGCTAGACGTGGACGTGATCGGGTCTTTGCAGGCGCCAAACGCTGCGCTGCACAACCTCAGAGAGGGAGGGGTGGATGTGAATCGAGTCGATCAGTGGGTAGACTGAGCCGTCCCCCGCGTTCATTGCAACTATTACTTCATGGATTAGTATCGCGGCATGCGGTCCAACGACGTGGCAACCCAGTATTTTGTGGGTCTCATCCTCAACTATGAGCTTGACGAATCCGTCCTCTTCCCCCATGGCGGAGCCGTAGGCAGTGTCGCCATAGGCGTAAGCACCCACGAGGTACCTCAGTCCCCTCTTCTTGGCCTCTTCCTCTGTTATGCCAACAGCTGCGACTTGTGGGGAGGTGAAGACAGCGTAGGGGATCTTGTCGTAGTCGATGGTTTGCCGGTGACCGTGATCGAAGGCGTTCCAGACCACCTCCGCTTCCCTGTTGGCGACGTGCTTGAACATTGCCTTTCCTATCGCGTCGCCGAAGGCCCAGACTCGGGGCTTTGAAGTCTCGTAGTGCTCGTTGACTATGATGTAGCCATGGGAGTCAGCCTTGACGCCGGTCTTCTCAGTCTTGAGGAGGTCAGCGTTTCCGCGTATTCCCGCTGCGAGGAGGAGGGTCTCAGCCTTGATGGTCTCCTCGGCGCCCGTGGTCTCCTTGACTGTCACTTCCTTGACGCCTTTGGTTTCCCTGACCTCTTTCACTTCTGTTGAGGTCTTGACGCGCATCCTAACGCGTAATGCTTGGGTGAGGGTCTCGCTTACCTCGGGTTCAGCGTGCCGGAGAAGGCGAGGACTCCTGCTGATTACAGTGACCTCGACGCCGATGCTGCTGAAGAAATGAGCAAGCTCACAGGCGATGTAGCCGCCGCCCGCGATGACTATGCTCCTTGGCGGCGTATTAAGGTCCCAGACATTACGGTATGTGAGGTATTCAACTCCCTCTAGGCCCTTTATTGGGGGGATCTCCGGTCTGGCGCCTGAGACGAGGAAGATGTTCTTAGCCTCGATGTTTTCTTCGCCGACCCTCATGGCGTAGTCGCCGTTGAATTCGCCCTGCCCCTTGTAGTAGGTGAGGTTCTTCACTTTCTCGACGCCCTCTTCCATGTGATGTCTGTCCTCGGCGATGTTACGCCTCATCCTCTCCATGATTGCGGGAAAATCGATCTTAGTTATAATGGAATTGATTCCGAGGGTGGTGGCGCGTTTTATCTCCTGGACGACGTCCGCTGGGTAGATCACCATCTTGCTAGGAATACATCCCCTGTTGAGGCAAGTGCCTCCGAGGGTGTCCTTCTCAACGAGGGCGACCTTTAGCCCTTTGTTTATGGCTCCCTCGACAATCGTCATCCCTGAGCCCGAGCCTACGACTAGGACGTCAAAATGGTCCATGTCTGAGGGAATGGGACGGCGGATAAAATAGGTTATTACTCCAGCTTCACAGCGCCGTATTTGTTGTAGTAGTCGAGCCAGAGTTTCTTTATCTCTGGATCGAGGCCCCCCTTGATGAGACTGTAAATGGTCTTTATGTTCTGGATGCTGAAGACCTTGATGCCAAGCTCCTCTTCTATGTTCTCGCTTGGGGTCTTCGCCTCTATGTGTTCGGCGTCACCCATCTTCTCCTGCCTGTCGACGGCGATTATTAGACCGACTACCTTGTGGTCTTGGAGGAGATGGAGCTTCTCGAATGTGTCGATCTTTGTGGCTCCCGTAGTTATTGTGTCGTCGACGACGAGTATGCGCTGTCCTGGCTTGTAGTAGCCAGCGCCGACGATGACTTTGTCTGCTGTGAGGTCACCGTAGCCCTTCTCCTCCTTTCTATCGTACATGAAGCGCTTCTTCATTCCATATAGCTCACGGAGCCCCTCGCATGTGAGGGCGGCGAGGCTGATGCCTTTGTAGCTTGGACCGAAGACGTAGTCAAAATCTGGCAACTCACCTTTCTCGATTTGGAGGGCGATGTAGCTGGCGAAGGCCCACTTGAGCTTGGCGAGACTCTCCCCGTCTGTGAGTGCGCCTAAATTGACGAAATATGGGCTCTTGCGCCCACTCTTGAGGATGAAGGTTTCCTTGGGGGTCGGCAGGAACCTTAGGGCGCCCCCTTTGATGAGGGCGTCGAGTAGGACGCGCTCAATCTTCTCCTGGCTGACAAGGCCGCTCCCCTCAATTGTGAAGTCGTCTTTTGTGAGCTGCTCGAGGACGGGGCCATAGTATGTGACGCTGCCGCAATATGTGCAGCTTAACTTTGTCTCCTCGATGCGTCCCCCTTTCTCGACCTTGAAGATGGTTTTAGAGGACGTATATGGGGCGTTTGTGGGGCAGAGGGGATTGGGGCATCTGAACATGCCTTCGACCTGCTTCGGGAGCTGTATGTGCCTCTTCTCCTTTACGTCCCAGTCATGAATAATGTTGAGAGTGGCGTCGGGGGCTAGGAAGGCGATTAGGTCTATCTGCTTGCTTGTGAGGTATGTCCCCTCGACCTTGATTAAGTCTTTCCGACCCATCGTCTTGCTGTCGACGTTCTGCGCAACCATAACCCGGGCGTCGGGCTCAATTTTTAGGAGGTGGAGGACTCGGAAGGCTTTCCCGGTAGGAATGTGGTCAATGACTATCCCGTTCTCTATCTTGCTGACGAGTAGCTCCCGTTTGCTCATAGAATCCACCGGAAGACTCCGGTGGGCGTGGGCTGAAAAACTTATCTGATGGGGTGGCTGTGATGTGGGTTTAAATTGGTAGGGTGCTTCGGTATGCGCGATCCCCGTTGAAGCCTGAGAGCCGCGAGTACCTACTCATGGTCATCGGAGGGACACTGACGATGTTTGCGGGTGGGCTGATACAACCCATCTTCGCCCCCTTTGTCCGCAGGGATTTCACAGCCCCCATCTTCCTCGTCGGCCTCGCAGTCTCCGGTTACTTCGTCGTCAGGATGCTGGCCGAGTTCCCCATCGGAGTCCTCAGTGATAGGATCGCTTTGAGGAAGCTGTTGATCGCGGGGCGCTTCTTCGGCATCTTCGGCGCACTCACATGCTACTTGACAACGGACATCTGGGTCCTAATAGCGGCGAGGGCTCTCTGGGGGGTGGGTGATGCGAGTTTCTTCTGCATCGGAATGACCTATGTAGGTAATCTCTTCCCAGGTAAAACCCGTGGGAAATACCTGGGCCTCTTCCAAGCTGTGGAGCTTACGGGGAGCTTCATAGGTCAAACGGCGGCGGGCTTCCTAGCCTCCGCCATCGGAATCCGCCCGAATTTCATAATCAGCGCCGCCGTTGGGCTAGCCGCTCTAGGGGTGGTCCTACTTGTCAGGGGTAGTGGACAGCAACTCAAGCCAGGGAACATCTCTTCTATACTGCCAAGCCGAGGCGTGCTCAAGGGCTTGATGAACAGAACCCTCGTTGCCTGCTGTCTGATCAACTTCGTCTGCATGATGATGAACAATGGATTGATGGGAACACTGATGCCGCTCTACGCGACGGAGCAACTTCTCTTCAGCCTCGCGGGTTATGGGCTGCTCGTCTCTCTAAGCACCATCGGCAACGTATCTGGGAACCTCTTTGGTGGCGCTCTCTCAGATAGGTTAGGTAGGAGGCGGGTGTTAGCGGCTGGCTTCATCGTTGGCGTTATGAGCCTCATTGGATTATCCTTGATTCAGTCTTTCGAGGCGATGTTGCCCCTCATGTTCATGAACGGCTTCTTCTGGGGGATAGTATACGGGGTGACACCGGCCTTCATCGCGGACTCTGTGCCATCGGAGTCTAGGGGTATGGCCATAGGCACATATAGGACGTTCTTCGACTTCGGCGGCGTTGTAGGGCCAATCTTCTTCTCATCCATGATAACGCTGGTTGGGGTCCCGTTCGGCTACGTCGCAGCCTTTTACATTGGGGCAGCTATGCTGGTCTTCAACTTGTTACTGGTTATCCAATTGAGGGAGAAGATCCAAGCCTAGGGAGATACATTACCAAACAGTGTATCCTCCATCGACTAGGATCGTTGAACCAGTCACATAGCTTGACGCATTAGATGCTAGAAATTTTGCGAGAGGTGCCAATTCCTCGGGGCGACCCGGTCGCCTCATGGGTATTCCATCCGTCCAGATCGGGCCGTAGGTGGGGTCCTCGAAGGCCCTATGAGTCATGGCTGTGTCCATGTAGCCTAGGGCTATGGCATTTACGCGGATGTTATGAGGTGCCCACTCCGCTGCGAGGCTCCGAGTGAGATGGATTACAGCAGCC
>CAZIKD010000010.1:12441-18312 GCA_964539725.1 uncultured Candidatus Bathyarchaeia archaeon
TCCTCCTCAGAGATCGACTCGGCGGGACACCATTTGACGATGCCCGCGTTGTTCATGATGAAGTCAAGACGGTTAAAACGTTCAACGGTTTTCTCGACCATCGCTTCGACGCTGGGGCGGCTCCTAACATCTGTCTCGACGAATAGGGCTCTGCGTCCAATATTCTTTATCTCTTGGACGGTCTCTGGGCCTGTTTTGGGGTTGAGTTCAGCGACGACGATATCCGCCCCTGCCTCGGCGAAGGCGAGGCTGAATACCTTTCCGAGCCCTTGCCCCCCTCCAGTTACAATGCCTATCTGATTCTTGAGGGAGAACTTGTCGATGATGTTACCCAAACTGGTTACACCCGCTACTTTGTGCGGTTACTAATTGAAAAGGTGCGTCAGTCGGCGTCACCGTGTGCCTTGGGGGGTTCGATGTGAATTGTTAAGCTGACTTCGGGTAGTTCTTGGTGGAGTTCCTCTTCTAGGTGCTTCGTAAGGTCGTGAGCCGTCCTTACGGTTAGGTTGGGGTCTACTATTAGATGTAGTTCCGCGAAGACCATGTTGCCGCTGCGGCGTGTCTTAACGTTATGGTAGTCTATGAAATGGGGGTTGTGGGCGTTTAATAGACCCTCGATCCTCTTCTGCTCATCATCAGCTGATTGATCAAGCAGACCATTACCAGCCTTGTGTGTGAGCTCGGTGCCCATCTTGAATACCAGTATAGCCATTGTTAGGGCTAGGAGAGGATCGAGTATAGTCCACCCTGTGAGCTTGGCGATGAAAAGGCCGATGACGACACCGACTGAGGAGAGCACGTCTGAGAGAAGGTGCTTCGCGTCAGCCTCCAAGGCTATTGAGTTATTCTTCTTAGCCGACCTCGTCAGGTAGATTGACAGTCCTGCGTTTGTCGCAGTGGCGAGTAGAGACACCCCCAGTGCGATGTCGATGCTTCCTAGTTCGATGGGGTTGAATAATCTGCTGATGGCCGTGTAGGCGATCAGTAGCCCAGCAACTATAATGAGCGTACCTTCTATGAAGGCTGAGATGTTCTCGACTTTCTGGTGACCATAGGGGTGGTCAATGTCAGCTGGCTCTCCCGAGATTCGGATAGAGAAGAACATCAGGAACGAGGCGACGATGTTTACCACGGACTCAAGAGCGTCCGAGAGTAGCGCCACAGAGCCTGATATGAAGAAAGCTGATAATTTGATGCAAAATACCACGAATCCACCGATGACGGCGGTCGTCGCCGATTGATTTTTACTCACTATTCGAACCTCAATGGTAGCATACACTCTCATGTGGGTCTGGTAAAAGGTTTACTAATTTTCAAACCAATGGAGGGATGTGTTGTGTCCAAGTAGAATATTTTGGCAAGCCACGCAGCCATCATATCATCACCCTTCAGTTTGCAGCCGCGAAAACTTTAGTAAGAAGGTGACCTAGACAGGGAGTTCGTTGGTCTCTTCAACTAGAAGCGACTGGGGAGCAATCCCAGGGGTAATCTACTGCATCGTAATAGCTATGGCTTCATTCACCCTCTGGGGAATCTACAAACCCGTCAGCCCAATGATGTGGGCTTTCGCAATCAGCATCGCCCTCGCTAACATCTTAGGCTTAAGGAAGTCCTTCAAGACCGGTGTGGGCTTCTGCTCAGGCCAACTCCTGAGACTTGGGGTCGCCGTCCTCGGCTTCGTAACTAGTGCCTTGATCTGGACGCGTGTAGGCGTCGGAGTCTTGGCCGCCTTCATCACCATCGCCGCGGCTCTCGCTCTGAGCCTTTGGCTCGGCGCAAGAATGGGGTTGAATAATCGGCTTGCCTCACTGATCGGCGTCGGAACGGCCATCTGCGGCGCCTCAGCAATCGCAGCCCTGACCCCTGCCATAAATGCCAAGGAGGAGGAATCGTGTCTCGCTGTCTCAGGGATAACCCTGTTCGGCCTCATCTCAATGTTCCTATACCCATTCCTGTTCCTGAACACACCGGTAAACGGCCTATTAGGAGGTAGCCTGGATGCCTACGCGGTCTGGGTCGGTGCTGGGGTTCATGAGACAGCGCAGGTTATCGCGGCGGCGGGAGCCGTGGATGTCTCCGTGGTCCAGGCGGCGATGCTGATCAAGTCCGTCAGGATATTCATGATCGGGCCCGTCGTCTTCCTCCTTTCTTGGTATTGTTCCAGATGTGAGAAGGGCGTCGAAGGAAGGGCGTCCTTTGTAGTACCACTCTTCGCAGTCTTCTTCACAGTTGGATCGATAATTTGCGCGGTTCTAGACCTGAACATAGCGTCGCTTCTTGGCGCAGGGATCGACTGGGTAGCAATAAAGGGCTTCCTCTCGGGTACGATCCTGCCCTTCACATTCGCAACGGCTTTCGCCGGAGTTGGCTCGAAGGTCAGCTTCAGCAGCATCCTGGGGCTTGGCGTGAGGCCAATACTTGTTGCAGCTGCAGTGGCAGTGACAGCGGGACTTCTCGCATTCCTATCAGCTGTGCTGCTAGTTCCATTTATGGCCGCATGAGGAGGGGTCGCCTAGATAGACGTTTATGGCTCAATACCATAATCTCAAATGATCCCCGAATGGTCACCGTCTCAAACCGATTAATATTCAGCCACCTCGAGGAGCCCCGCGTCCATCGCGTGTTCAACATCCTCGAAGGCGACGCCGAGGTCCAGACTTATCTCAGGATGTCCAACGAGATGGTCGTGAAGAGGATGAACTATAACGATCACGGCCCAGTACACGCTCGCATAGCGGCGGGGAGCAGCCTCGAGATACTTGACTTGATCACGAAGGTAGTGGAGCCGACGACTGTTGCTAATAGTATATGTGACAGGGAGGGTGCGATGCTAGTCACCATGGTGGGGAGTTACCTCCACGATGTTGGGAACAGCGTCCACAGGAGTGACCACATCATGCATAGTTGCTACTTAGCGGCACCGATCCTCGAGAGGGTGTACTCGAGGGTCTATCCGGATGATCCTGAGCTTGTCTTGAAGATGAAGTGTGAGACACTTCACACGATTTACGCCCACGAGGACCCTATTAAAGCGCTGAGCATCGAGGCGGGGGCGGCGAAGGTGGCAGATGGGACCGATATGGCTGAGGGACGAGCTAGGATACCCTACCGTGGGGGCAAGGTGGATATGCACAGCATCTCCGCGACGGCTATAAAGAGGGTGGACATCGAGGAGGGGGATGATAAACCGGTGTGCATAAGGATCTACATGGATAACCCCGCGGGGGTATTCCAGATAGAGGAGGTCATTGGAAAGAAGATTGAGACCTCCAACATCTCGAGTTATGTTGAGCTTGTCGCTATTGAGAATGGCAGAGAGATCAAGACAGTGGGCTGATTTCTTTGCGTCTGGTCGATCCATCCGCGATACTTCGACTGGATGGGGCTTGGCGCCCTGTGGCGAGAGAGCCTCCTGGCTCAGACCGTTCTCGCGGGAGAAACGAGAGGCTGGAGGAACCACCCGCAACTAGACAGGTTCAAGGATCACCCCGTAACTATGGATGCGATTGGGTTCTACCTTTTGAAGATCAGGGAGGAAGCCGGCTTCAGGGGATACTCCTACGACGGATCGAAGGTAAGAAGACCCATCCAACGTGTAGCTCTGACACCGATAACCACAGGTCAACTAGGGTACGAGTTCAGCCTACTCCTCGAAAGGACGCGTTTGAGGACGCCTGCTTGGCACGATAAATTGCGAAAAGTGGATGGTATCCCAGAGGCACACCCACTATTCGAGGTGGTCGAGGGTGATGTCGGCGAGTGGGAGGTCTCCTACTGGAGAGGGGGCTCAAAGTCGAAGGGCAGGACCGACTCGCACCATGCCGCAACGCCCAATAGGTTGATCTCCTCATAGGGTCCCGCGATAAGTTGGACACCTAGGGGGAGCCCATCATCGGTTAAACCGGAGGGCATGGTGACGGTTGGGAAGCCGGCGAAACTCCATGGGACGTTGAATGCAGCGTCCCCGGTCGAGGCCAAGCCCTTGAGAGCGGGGGTCAGCGCCGTAGGTGTGAGCAATGCGTCGAAGCCGGACATGGAGGTGGTCATCTCGTTTCTGAATTTCTCGCGTATCCTCTGGGCATGTAGATAAGTTGAGGAGGGGATGAGGAGGCCGGAGGCTATCTCGCCCTGCATATGAGAACGGTAGAGGTTAGGGGCCTCCCTGAACATCGCCTCGTGGACAGAGGCCGCCTCGGAGAACATTATTATTCGATGGGCGGGGTGGACGACCCTGAAAGAGTCGGGGAGCTTGAAGTCGACGATCTCCCCCCCGGCTTCCCTGAGCTTCTTTACAGTCTCCTCGTAATTTCTGGTCACCTCCTCAGCCCCAGCCTCGTTGAAGTAGCTCGTTGGGACACCAATCCTCGGCTTCCTGACCCTGGACTGGGCTTGAACTCCTGTAAGAACCCCGAGTGTGAGCTTGAGGTCTTCTACGCTACGCGCCATGAAGCCTGCGTGATCTAGGCTCCACGACTGTGGATAGATACCTTCTCTGCTGAGGAGGTCGTGTGTGGGTTTCATCGCTGCGACGCCGCAGAATGAGGCGGGGCGCATGACGGAGCCGCCTGTCTGTGTTCCAAAAGCGAGGGGACACATCTTGGCCGCCACTGCTGCGGCGGAGCCGCTGCTTGAACCCCCGGGGGTATGCCCTGTATTCCAGGGATTTCTCGTCGGGGCGGGGTCGAGGTAGGCAAACTCAGTCGTCTCGGTCTTCCCGAGGATGATCGCACCGGCTTCCCTGAGTCGGGTGACGACTGTGGAGTCTCGCTCTGGGACGTGGTCTTTGTAGATGGGTGATCCCATGGTTGTCCTGAGCGCCTTTGTGGCGTAGATGTCCTTAACGCCGACGGCTATACCGTGGAGTGGACTCCTCAGGCTCCCCTTCTGGGCTTCCTTCGTTAGGGCCTTGGCTGCTTCACGTGCGCTCTCCGCGTCTATGGTGACCCATGCTTCTAGCCTGGGCTCAAGCTCATTAATTCTAGCGAGGAGCGATTCAACGAGATCTGATGGGGTCAGCTGTCCGTGTTTAATCATCTTGGAGGCTTCGGATACGGTGAGCTGGTATGGCTCGGGCATCACATGATCCTCCGGGGGGGGCTCTTCTCGGCGGGTTCGTCACTCGGCTCGACTTCGTAAGAGTCTACCGCCCAGGCGGCCTCAGCGGTTTTCAGAATCGACTCGATGAGGGATTCGATTGGGATACCCAGTCTCTTCGATGAGTCGAGATAATCTCTGACGTAGTCTTCCTTATTCTTGGGCATTGATGCATCCCCTCGGAAGTTAGGTCGCTGGGCTACTTATCGGATGCGGTCGGAGCGTGGGGGGTAGTTTAGACGGGGCAGAGGACCATGGCCCCCAACTACGCCAGGGGGACTGAAAGGTACCGCTTACATGGTTTTCTACCTAGTCCTGCGGGAGGCTGAGCCACTTGAGGTCGGCCTCCGCAGCTATGTAGCCGAATCCCGCCCAGCCCCCGGTGTCGAGGACCTCGTTGTAAATCTCCACCGCATTCTCTTCACGGTCGTTGTAGAGGTACCAGTTACCGACACCATAGCCGACGGTGGCTACGGCTAGGGGCCCCTGGCTCTTCGCCTCCTTCATGACTTCCTCGGGCTTGACGATGTCCTTATACATCAGCAGGAGCCTATGATAGTTCTGGTTCTCAACTATATTCATATCCTCGGTGATGGGGGCGAGTAGCTCCTCGGCCTCATCATTCCGCTCCAAGAGGCGGAGGGTCATGTAGGTCCAGTGGGTGGTGGCGACGAGCTTATCGGGTATCTCGCTGACCTTGAGGCATTCCTCGTAGTAGCTGAGGGCGGACTCGTAGTCGCCGACCAGGTAGTAAGCGAGGCCGAGGTGGTACCAGAC
>CAZIKD010000011.1:0-18145 GCA_964539725.1 uncultured Candidatus Bathyarchaeia archaeon
CAGATAAGCGGGAACTCTGCGTCGGCGCTGGCTTCTGTACAAGGGCTGGAAACATCTGGAACCTAACCGTCAACAGCGATAATCCTGAATACAAGGCGATTGCCATACAGGAGGCAGCGGATTGCCCCTCTGGGCGACTCGTAGAGTGGGATAAAATGAATCAATCTCTCGAGCCAGCCTTCGAACTCGGTATTGCCGTTACGGAGGATCAAGATGGTGTCCCGGGTCCCCTTTGGGTAATGGGAGGGGTTGAGATAGAGGCCGTAGATGGCTATGTTTATGAGAAGAGGAACCGTGTCACGCTTTGCAGGTGTGGCAAATCAGAGCGTATACCCTTCTGTGATGGCGCCCACTTCGAGGAATGATCGCGCACGTTTACACGTAATAGACCCCCGCAGGGTCCGGAGTATATGATTGGGACGCTAGACTTAGTTAGGCTAGACGCGCACGGATTATAGTTCGATACTCTAGGCGGGTGCGGGCAACGCTTAAGTCGACGCTGTTTAAGGAGGTTTGGTAGGTTGGGTTTCATGAAGGATATTTCATTACTGATTGGTGGACTCTGCTTCAGTGCTAAGTTACTTGAGGCTGAGGCACCGAAGACCTGCTGTGCTTTCCTGTCTCGGATGCCTATAGAGGGTAAGGTGATACATGCGCGTTGGAGTGGTGAGTCAGTTTGGTTCCCAATGGATTCGATTGGGATCGATGTGCCGCCTGAGAATCAGACTAGTTACCCTAGTCGCGGTGACCTCCTCTACTATTCTGGGGGGATAAGTGAGAAGGAGCTTCTCATAACTTATGGTTCGGCAATATTCTCGAGTAAGGTGGGGCAGCTTCAGGGGAATCATTTCGCCTCAATTGTAACTGGGCTTGATAGGCTCCCTGTGATGGGCAAGAAGGTACTCTGGGAAGGAGCTCAGCCCATAAGGATTGAAAAGTGTTGAGGTAGAGCCTTTTTCCAATAGCGCATGCGTCGACGTACACGAATTTTTTAGGTACAAGATGATTATTGTAGGTGATTTTGGATGACCAGTAAAAATAACATAAAAACTCTGAAGTCACGTGTAAGGGAAATAGATTTCGAGGGCAAAAACCTGCTCTCCATAAACGATCTTAGTAATGAGCAGATCTATGGGCTCTTCGAGTTGGCTAGGATCCTTGAGCCTTGGAATCGCTCCATGATTGATCTTCTGCATGGCAATGTTATGGCGACGCTGTTCTTCCAACCGAGTACTAGGACGCGGATGAGTTTCGAGACCTCCATGAATAGGCTCGGGGGGACCGTCGTCACGGAGGCTAATCCTATGGTTTCGTCGTCGGCTGCTAAGGAGGAGAGCCTTGCTGATATGATGAAGGTTGTTTCGAAGTATGCGAATGTAATCGTGCTGCGTCATCCAAACGAGGTTGAGGCACTGGAGGGAACCAGATACTCGGAGGCGCCTGTTATTAATGGTGGGTTTGGTAATTGGGAGCACCCTACGCAGGCTCTTCTTGATCTCTACACGCTTTGGCGAACACATGATCGGGTTGAGGGTTTGAAGGTCTGTGTCGCCAGCCCGGATTTGGTTGCCGCGCGGACGGGTCACTCGATGGCTTATGGGTTGGCTCGCCTGGGGGCGGATGTTATTTTGGCTAGTCCGGAGGCGAATCGTACGCCGGCGTTTGTTATGGAGAAGATTAGAGCGGTTAAGGGGAATGTTAGGGAGGTTTTTGACTCGAATCAGGATAGCTTCAACGAGTTAATATCCGACGTTGACCTTGTTTATCTCCCAGGTTGCAGCGCGCCTAAGGGGCCGGATGCTGAGAGTTTCAAGAAATTAATGGATGACTACTTTGTTCGCTTCGAGACGTTGGATAAGGTGTATAAGGTGACCGGCAGGACGATTCGAGTCACCCATACACTTCCCAGGCGTGCGGGTGAGATGGATAAGAAGATCGATGACTCGCCTTTCCAGCAGTACTTTGAGGCTATTGCCTACAGTGTTTCTATTAGGATGGCTCTGCTCGTGAGTATAATCGGTTTGTAGATAGGGGAGATGCTTGTTCAGCAGTCATTTATGCTATTGGTTTTTTGAATAATTCTGGTGGCAATTTCCTCTTGAGGAATTCACCCTCTCCAGCTTTTCCCGTGAAGACTCCGTCTTGCCAGATGATTTTACCTTTTGAGATTGTGGTAGACGGCCAGCCTTTGACGGTCATTCCTTCGTATGGGTACCAATCCATATCGTAGAGGGAGTCCTCACTGGTTATTGTTCTCTCCAGCTTTGGGTCGATGATGATGACGTCTGCGTCGCTGCCGACTCTGAGTATGCCCTTCTGGGGGTATAGTCCGAATATTTTTGCCGCATTTGTGCTGGTGACTTCAGAGAATTTGTTGAGGCTAATTCTCTTCTTCATGACGCCTTCTGAGAAGAGTATGGGCAATCTGAACTCTAGGCCCGGTAAACCATTCGGGACTAGATCAAATGAATCCTTTCCGAGTTTTTTCATGTCTCTTGAGAAGGCGCATTGGTCGGAGGAGACTAGGGAGATGCTTCCCTCTGCGAGTCCCTTCCATAAGGCCTCAGAGTCCTCCTTGGTCCTTAGTGGGGGTGTGCAGATGTAATTGATGCCATCGAGGCGCTTGAGGTCGTTTTCG
Organism: uncultured Candidatus Bathyarchaeia archaeon; assembly: GCA_964539725.1. Lineage (GTDB taxonomy): Archaea > Thermoproteota > Bathyarchaeia > TCS64 > TCS64 > UBA8941. Next base: position 2,639 of record CAZIKD010000011.1, read on the forward strand.
GAGTTCACTAGGTATTGTGTGCAGGTCTCTGCGTACATTGGTTGACCCTTGTTTCGGGCTTCTCTGAACATGTCCACACCCTCTTTTATGGTGAGGTGGAAGTTGAAGTAGGGTGCGTGCAGGTAGTTCGCCAAATATATCATGCGGTTAACGGTTTCGGCTTCTGTTATTGGTGGCCGTGTCCTAGCGTGGTATATTGCGGACCTGTTTCCATTTTTCAATGCCTTGGCTACGAGGTGCTCAATCATGGAGATGTTTTCAGCATGGCATCCCACTAGGCCACCGTGTTTTATTGTTTCATTAAACATCTGTAGCAGGACTCCGTCGTCTGCCATGATGCCTTCCTTTCTGTATACGAGGTAGAGTTTGAATGAGGGCATACCCATTTCGATGAGTGTTTTGATTTGGCCGATGTTTTCGGGGGATAGGTTGACTATTGTCGGGTGTAGCGAGTAGTCTATTACGACTTCCTTGTCTGCTCTTTCTCTGGTTTTAGTCACTGTGTCTAGGGTTGACTCCCCCCTTGGTGGGGTGGCGAATCCAATGATTGTTGTGGTGCCTCCCCAAGAGGCAGCTTTGGTTCCTGTGAAGTAGTCGTCTTTTGCGTTTACACCCATGAAAGAGGTGGCTAGGTGGGTGTGAGGGTCTATGCCACCGGGTAGAACGTATTTCCCTTTGGCCTCTATTGTTTGGTCTGCCTTTATTGTTGTGTTTTTTGTGGTTACTCCTACAATTTTTCCCTTGTCGATGAGTAATGTGGCATCCATTACGCTATCAGGGAGAACAATTTTTCCGTCGTTGATTCGTAGATCAACCATTTCATGTGATTATACCCGCGTTTTGTTTTAATCATTTTCCTCTAAATATTATTGCTGTCACGTGAAAGATTATGAACGAATAAACCTCATTATTTGCCTGGGAGTGCTGAGATGATCTTGCCTAAGAGTGTTTTTACAAAGTGGTTTCGCTGTTCTCTGGGCGGATTATTGTTTCCCTGCCTAGCGATCACAAGGTCTAAGCTGGGGATGATGTAGCAGTCGTTTATGCTGTGACCTCTTGAAGCGAATGTATCTCTTGGAACCGTATCCCCTTCATCATGTATCCAGAAGGTGTAGCCGTAGTTCATCGGGGCTTCTCCGTTGGCCTGCCTGAATCGGGTGGTCGCCTGCTTCATCCAATCCTCTGGTACGAGTTGCATACTGTCCCAACTACCTCGTCGGAGCCACAGGTAACCTAGTCTGGAGAAGTCCCTATTTGTGCACCTGAAAGTGCTTCCAACTATGGTATTATACCCGATTGGACTGCTACTTCTGTCTGCGCCGTAGGCGTTGCATCCGGTGCTTCCACCTATTCCCCATCCTGGTTGGTCTGAGTAGTTCAACTCCCTGTCATCTTTGTAGGGCATATCTCTGTATTGGTTATCTCGCAATTCGGCGGGTATCCCGATTTGGCTGAGAATCCGGTTATACGTGTAGGGTCCAATATGCTCGCCGGATATGTTTCGCATTGCGAGCGCCATCTGCTCGAGACCGAAGTTGCTGTAGTTGAACCCGTGCCCTGGCTCGAAGAGCAACGTGTGCTGTGCGGGGACCCCTTCGAAGTGCCACCATCCGAAGCAGTACTCGTACATCTGGAATGAACCATTGTAGCCCTTATGGTGGTGGCGAGGACTAGGTGCCAGCCATGGCTCGGTTGACTCATGTCCCGATGTCATTGACAGAACGTGTTTGACTCTGATCTTTTTCTTTCTCTCATCGGTGATGGGTTGGTTCCACATCTGTTGTATCAGCGAGTCTTCTTGGCTTGTCCCTATGAGCGGAGTGTCGAGATTTATCCGCTCTTTATACTCGTGGAGGAATGCCCCGACGGCGGTTCCGAAGATGGATTTTGTTGAGGATTTTACGTCGTTGCATGTTTGCCTATTCCATGGCTGTGGGCCGCCACTCTTTCCAGTTACGTAGGTTTCGGCGATTATGTGTCCCTTGTATACTATGATTAGGGAGCCGCCGTAGCTTGTTGTGAGGTCTTCGTGGTCGTGGTAGTTTATCGCCAGTTTGAGTTGTTTTGAGTCAATACCAAGATTTGATGGGTTTTCGGTACGCCAGCCACCATCTTTTTCTGGTGGTGGAAAATAGTCGTTGTATACCAATGTAGTGTATTTGTATTAGGTTATCCGACATTTCAAGAATACGTAGTTGCGTCTAGTCTACGCGTACTAACTTGTTCGCAATTGCATATCGTATACTATATAGAGGTTCTTGTAGATTGGGGTAGTTTATTGATCACCAACCGATAGTGTAACCATCGCCGGTCCTTGGGCTAGCTCCACCATATTTCACACCACTGTTTGGATCGTATCTTATAGCTAAGCACCTCCCGTGGCTCCAGGGTTGGTCGACGACTACTATATGCCCTTTCTCCCGTAGACCTGAAAGAACTGGCTCTGGGATTTTTGGCTCGACGCGGAGTTCTCCGGGTCTAACCATCTTGGGCCAGAAGCTTCCTGTGAAGTGGTTGGTGTGAACGGTTGGTTTCTCTAAGGCGAGTTGGATGTCCATGTTGAAGTCTACGTAGTTTAGAAAGAATTGGCTCGTCCACTGGTCCTGCCCATCTCCCCCGGGGGTCCCGTAGACCATGTAGGGCTCCCCCTCCTTCATCACTAGACTCGGTGTCAGGGTAATCCTGGGCTTCTTTCCGGGCTGTAGGCAGTTTGGGTGTCCTTCTTGAAGGTTGAACTGTTGGCCTCGGGTGCCCATGCAGAAGCCTAATCCGGGAACTAGGGGGCTTGTCCTTATCCAGCCGCCGCTTGGTGTGGCTGAGATCATGTTACCCATTGGGTCTACGGCCTCGCAGTGGACAGTGTCCCCCTCGAATCCGCCCCTGATCGTCGTCGGTTCGAGTTCGATGGGGTCAGCTTTTCCCGGTCTGAGTAGCATTGACGCCTCGTTTGGATCTACCAGTTCCCTCCTTTCATCTGCGTACTCCTTTGAGAGCAGCATATCAAGGGGGACGTCCGCGAAGTCGGGATCGCCGTAATAGTGTTCCCTATCGGCGAATGCTAGCTTGGCACACTCCGTCCAGGTGTGAATGTAGTCGACGGTGTTGTGTCCCATAGCCTTCAGGTCGAATCCCTCAAGGAGGTTGTATAGTTCTAGTTGGAGAGGGCCCTGGGTCCATGGACCGCACTTGTAGACATCGAGGTCCCTGTAGGCGCTCTTAATCGGTTTCTCGATGCGTGCCTGATACTTATCGAAGTCCTCGAGTGTCATCAACCCGGTTTTCTCATTTCCGTAGACGTCCCGGCACCTGAAGTCGTCCATGAAGCCTATAATTTTCTCAGCTATTGGGCCGCGGTAGAAATAGTCGCGACAAGCGTTGAGGGCTGCGGATCTTCCTGATCGTCGCTCCACCCGCTCTAGCTCAATCATCTCGCGGAAGGTCCTCGCCCAATCGGGATTTTTTACTACCTGCCCGATATGAGGGGCGCCACCCTCTGGGAGATATATCGATGCGGTTGTTGGCCACTCTTTCATGAATCGTTCCTGAGATGCGGTGATGCTGCGGACCATGGTCGGCTGGATGGGGTATCCCTCCGAGGCGATGTCGATGCTTGGCCTCAAGCATTCGGTGAGGCTGAATGTGCCGTAGAGGTCGAGGGTCATGAGCCATGCGTCGAAGGCGCCTGGGACGACCGCGGGTGTGAACCCGTCCTCTGGGATGAGGGGGTAGTCGTTGTCTCTAAACCATTCAACGGTTGCCGCGTTGGGTGCGGGGCCGGAGCCGTTGATAGCTAGAACCGTCTCCTCGTCGGAGAGGTAGAGCAGTATGGGTACCTCGCCGGCTATACCGACGAGGTCGGGTTTTGTGAGGGTTAGGGCGAACCACATGCTGACGGCGGCGTCCACGACATTACCTCCCAGTTTGAGGGCGTGGTTCCCGATCTCCGTTGCTAGGTAGTGGCTAGATGTCACCATGCCGTTGGTGCCCATTATAACCGGTCGAGTGGTGAACTCCATGCATGATGTTTCACATCTAGATATTTAGGAGTAGGTGGCGTCGCATACGCAATCTACCTTGATCTCTTACTATGAGAAGCGTGTGTATTAGGGAGGGTTTTTATTGCTTCTCATTTACCTACCCGCCAACTGAAGGCGCCTGTGTTGGGGTTCGGGAGGCGAATCACTGAGAAACTCACACCCACAGCGATGCCCGCGGTTTACTGGGAGTTGATCTTTGTTGGCTTCGCCATCATGATGGGGATGAGCCTCCCCGCCGCGTTTCTCCCCATCCTCGCGGAGAACCTGGATCCTTCGGGGGTTCTCGTGGGCCTCGTTGTTTCAGCGTGGTTCTTTGGCAGGATTTTCCTCGAACTTCCCGCGGGGTTAATCAGTGACCGGATTGGTCGGCGACTGCTGCTGATTTTTGGGATAGCCCTCAGTTGTCTGGGCCCGATCCTCTGCAGTCAAGCCGATAATATCTGGTTGTTGATTATCGGTCGAGGTATATGGGGGATTGGGACAGCGTTCTATTTCATGAATAACACTGCGTTGCTCATGGATATACTCCCCTCTAATGTTAGAGGTAGGGCGTTGGGGCTTTTTCAGGGGATCGAGTTCGTGGGTAGCTTCATAGGCGCCCCGATAGGTGCTTTCCTCTCGATTTATATGAGTTTTAATCAGGTCTTCTACTTCACTCTCCTTCTGACTGTGGTCTCTCTCGTCATCGCTTGGAGGTCCGGTGGCATGAAAAGTGTGGAGAGGGAGACCGTTCGCAAGGAGCGGCCGCCCCTGAGGGAGGTAATGAAGACTTTAGGTGATCGGTGTATCTTGATTGTTTGCCTTAGCACGATTCTCCGGATGTTGATTATGCAGGGCATCTTTCAGACTGTTTTCCAGCTTTATTTGAATCAGGGGCTCTCCCTTGCAGTTTCAGCGATTGGTTTAATCCTAAGTGCGAGGATTGCTGGTCAGATTATTTCGCTCGTCTCCGCGGGTATCATATCTGACAGGGTTGGTAGGATACCAGTTCTGGTTGCGGGCTTCGTCGTCTGCGGCGTTGGACTGTTCGCGTTCACCTTGACCAACAGCTATCCCCTGCTACTTGTTTTAGGGTTCGTCGAGGGGCTCGGTGAGGGGTTCGGTATGACAACCCTCATCGCGCTTCTTACAGATATTGCGCCGCCCTCTGTTAGGGGTGGAGCCGTCGGGCTCTATAGGACTTTCCACGACATCGGCGGCTTCGCGGGACCGATTCTATTCATGATGATTTATAATGGGTTTGGGCCTTTAGCTGCGTTCTACGTGGCAGCTGCAGTAAATGTATTGAATGTTGGGTTAATTATTGTGTTTAAAACCAAACCCAGTAAAATCTAGGCCTTTATGAGAAAATTGTGGGATTAGACAATAGTTTAAGATGTGGGAGTAAGGCTATGCCTATTGCCTTGATTTTATCGACGAGCCAATCAAAATCTTCGTAGCGGCTGCGGTGGTTGACGTTGCACACCTTTTACCCTTTCTCTTGGTGTCCGATATCACCCACGGCGCGCGCTCGTTTTGCCCCATTCATCGGGGTCAAGTGTCACCTCTCACTGCTTTGCGTTATTTTAGTCAATTTTACCCAAACTATACCTATTTTAAAAGTATCTAAAAAGGGGATGCAGAATAAGATTAACTGGCGCTATTAATAAGGTACTAAGTATCCTAATAAAGTCATTTTTTAAAATGAGATGATAACAAGCGCGCGCGAAGTGTTTCATTAGACGCTTGCTAATAAGTCATTAATAGTAAAACAATGATTAAACAACTTGTGGTTTCTTTGTATAACGAAGACATTTTCAACACAGCAAGCATCGAAGGGATGCTAGCCTCAACCCAGGAGAAGTGGCACAAGTATCCCCCAGACGTAATCGGTATGTGGCTAGCCGACCCCGACTTCCCACACGCCCCATTCATCAAGAAGGCTCTGCACGACGCAGTCGACGCAGGCGACCTCTACTATAGCTACTCGACCTCAACCCAGGACTCGATGATTGCAAAGATCAAGCGCAAAAACGGCCTCACTATAGGCCGTGATGATCTCTATATCCACCCAGGAGTAATTGCCGGGATGTGGTTCGGTATACAAATTAGCCACGCAAAGCCCGGAGACGAGATAATTCTCAACGACCCCATGTATCAGCACTTTTACCGACAGGCGCGTGACGCCAACCTCAAACCGGTCTACTGGAAGCTCGATGACCAAAAGGGTTACAGATTCGATGAGGAGGAACTGAAGAAGATCGTTACCCCAAGATCCAAGCTCATCTTCATGTGCAACCCCCATAACCCAACGGGCCGTGTTATGACAAAGCAGGAACTCAAAGCGGTCGCCGACTGCGCAGTCGACCACAAGATTCCCGTCATGGTCGATGAGCTCTGGGAGGACATCGTATTCGATGGCAGAAAACACATAACACTTGCGTCACTGAGCCCGGAGATCTCGGACCTGACAATCACGACGTGGGGCATAAGCAAGACATGGGGCATACCTGGACTACAATGTGGCTACACGGCTACCACAAATAAGCAGATCATGGACGACATCAAGAAGTGCTCCGCGGAGGTCTACTCCGGAGTCACAACGCTTGGACGCGCAGCTGCACGAGCTGTCCTCGACGAGAAGAGCGAGTACTGGATCAGGGGCATAATGAAGCAGCTTCACAAGACCAGGGACATCGCAACGAGGAGGCTTACCGAGATGGGATGTAAAGTACCCGAGTTACAGGGGACCTACCTCATGCTTCCAAGGTTCAACGTCAAGATGAGCCACGACGAACTCTTCAAACTTATACTCGAGAAGGCGAAGGTTGGGCTCCAATCGGGGACGGATTTTGGCCCAAATGGTGCCATGCATCTCAGGATGACCATAGCAACGAGCGAGATAATACTCAACGAAGCGCTCGACAGAATTGAAAGGGTTCTGCAAAAAACATTAAGGTAGATGCCTATCTCTATAATCGATTGTTGAGTTAGTCCGCGGTTTTCTTTGCGCACGCGTGTTGATTTATTGAATTGTTCTGAGTAGTGCTAGGGCAAGTAGGTGGGTTGGATAGTATACGTAGAAGAAGTACTTGGAGATGATGGGATGTGTTCGGGTTTTTCCATTATTTATGAGTTTTAGTTTGCCGTCACTATGGAGGAGGATTAGGGGTAGGGCGAGTAGGGCTAGGGGTTGATACGATGTTTCGAATGGTATCAGTAGTAAATTAAGCGCCGTGATTAAAGCCACCCCTGTTCGTCTAAAGCTCCTCATGATATAGAGGAATAGTATGGTTGCTAATCCGTAGGCGCCGTAGTCGACGGGGAGAATGACGGATGCGATGAGGGGGACGACGAGTAGGATGTTGTTTCTATCCAGGAAGTAGATTAGGATGATTCCCAGTGAGAGGGTGAAGAAGATGTTCAGTTGTTGCCAGATCGGGATTTCGTTTGCGATCGTGAATGGGAGCTGAGAGAGTAGTGCGAAGTAGAGCATCCTTTTGAAATATTTACCTGGGTCATGCGTGCTTAACATCCCGAGTACGAGGAGGTAAGCGAATAGTGGGAAAGAGAGCCTCCCAATGATCCTCAGGATTTGGATTTGGGGGTAAAGTATCAACCCTATGTGGTCAATGGTCATAGTAGTTAGGGCTAGCCACTTCAGTAACTCTCTGCTGCTGTCATGTCTATAGGCGTCTAGAGGCTCCATTTGCGTCACCGGATGGTTCGGTGTTTTTGTCTACTTGTTAGGAAAGAGTAATGAAGAAGTTTTGGATTTTGTGGATGATTATCCTCATTGAAGTACCGCACGCGAAATCTAACCTCTACATCTTATAGCAATTTGGCATATTAAATGGGCAGAGAGTAAACCACGGATAGGCAGATTATCAAAAATATCAATATTCTATTATTCTGGGTAGATCCTTCGCCTCTTTTATCCAGCTTTCTAACTTTGCGATAGTGGGTGGTCTTCTCACCAGTTTTTTGGCTTCATTCACTTCTAGGATTTTAGCATGTAAGTTTACAGCATTTCTGAGTGATAGCTCAACAACTGTATCGACACCCGATTCCTCGAGGAGATCAGAGTATTCTTCACCGACCCCTTTGATCCTGAACAGATCCGAGTGATTAACCCATTCTAGAATTTGCTTAGGGGAGATGCCTGTTTTATCTGCTAAATCTTTTCTTCCACTAGGCGTTGCGCCGGATTCCAGTAGGTCAGTCGTTGTTAATATTTTGATTGAGTTGAGTTTTTCGGCGTTTACGGAGCCTATTCCCTCAATGTTGATGATTCTTGTTCCACGGTCTTTTCTTTTGGGAGTCGGTTCTTTATCGTCCTTTACACTTTGACTTTCGGTTCGATTTGGTTTAGCCTCTTCCATGTGGCTTGGTTCGGTTCTTATCGGTGTTTCAATTATTGTGCTTTGAGTTTGAGGTTCCTGGGCTGGTTGAGCTGGCTCGGTTTTTTTGGGGGTCTCAACTGGTATGCCTTGGGGTTCTGGAGCTAGTTTAGCTGGCTCTGCGTTCTTTGGAGATTCTATCGTAGTGGCTTGAGGTTTAGGTTCGGGGGTAGTGGTTATTTTTGGTTTCTTTTTTCCTAGTTGTGAGATGTAGAATAATACGATCAAGAAACCTACGGCTACTACTCCGAGGAGAATTATGACGGTTGATGTGTTATTTTCCATTTCTTGTCCTTGGTGGATTATTGATGGTGTTGCTTATCTCCTTTTTGCACATTTTTAGATTGATCAAGCACACGCGCGATAAAAAGAACATTTTTTTGGATTGAATTAGTAAATTTGGGTATTTCTTCATTTTTATTGAATTCACGAGTGTCTACAGGCTTAATGTTATGTACTCAACGTCTCGCGTGCGCGATGGCGGGTTCAGTATCAGATTGAACGGTAATCTTAGTTTATGGAGGTTGTTTGCATGTTTTTGAGTCGCGGCCAATGACCACTTATTAACATCCGAACAAGAAGATACCACATGGCGAGGGACGTCTTCGTAGTTTTACAGCCCAGCTTACCGCTTGGCGATCCACATATCTGCAGTGACGGAAAAGACCGGGTTAGCCTCATATCCGCTGTCTACGAAACGCTTATCAGCCGTGATGGCCCTGGCGTCTACTCCTCCTGCCTCGCTGAGGCATGGAAGTGCGATAGGGAGGCACGTATCTGGGAATTCCGACTACGTAGAGGTGTGCATTTCCACGATTCCCACGAGCTGGGAGCCGACGACGTAACAGCTAGCCTCGAGCGGGTCCGGAGCCCTGATGTGGGCGGGGCTTGGGGCACTCAAGGAGTCTATGCAAGTTACCTAAACGGAGCAAAGTTAGAGGCGGTAGTTGCAGACAGGTTAAGAATAACCCTAACGGAGCCGATGGCCGACCTTCTCGACCTCCTCACCGAGATGCCCATCGTTCCTGAGGAGGTCCTTGATGACCTCCCCGAGGAGCACGTCGGCAGCGGGCCGTACAAGGTCAAAGACTTCGACGAGAACAAGGTGGTTATGACCGCTCACACCCGCCATTGGAGGGGTAAACCTCGCTATTCGAGGCTCCTATGGAAGGCGGAACCCGATGAGTCAGAGAGGCTGAAGGTTATTGTTTCCCGTGAGGCGGATATCGCCGCAGGTATCAGTCCCGAAGGGAAGATTCGTGCAGCGTCATCGCGTGTCGTGGTTACTAGCCGCTATGGTTCCCTGTGCGTCATCTATATGCTGAATTGTAGCCAAGGAGCCTGCAGGGACGTACGAGTCAGAAGAGCCCTCAACCTCGCTCTGAATCGGGAGGAGATAGTGAAGAAAATAGTGTTTGGAGCCGCTGAGCCACTCACAGGGCCTCTCACACCGCTCCACCTTGGCTGGGACCCTGATACCTCCGGATATGGATATAGTCCTGATGAGGCGAGGCGACTGCTAGCTGAGGCGGGTTACCAAGACGGCCTCACAGTTAAGATGGATGCCCCCACCGAGTCCCCTGACGAGTCCCTCCCCCTCAGTCATCTCATGGCGGAACAGTATAGGGAAGTAGGGATCGAGACCGACATCCGCGTATACCGGGACCGTCCAGGCTATGCAGAGATGGTCCGCGCTAAGAGGATAGGCGACATGTGCTGTTTTGACTCTAGTCCCTTAAGCACGTTCCGCGTCATGCGTGAGAAGATCCACTCAGGGTCACGAGGCCCGTGGTGGGAGGGTTACACGAGCCCAATGGTCGACTCCCTCATAGACAGCGCGCAGAGAACCCCTAAAGAGGATGAGAGGCAGAGAATCTACCGGCGCGCCTACAGGGAGATAAGCGGCGATGCGCCGTGGGTCTTCCTCTACCGCCCCGAGTACAGCTGGGCTATGAGGCCCAGCGCCGATTGGACCCCATCATGGGACTGTGTCATTAGGCTCGGCTGACCCCGTTCCTCCATAGTTTTAACAACCCCTTTACGCAACCCTTCTCCGATCCACCTTGACGGCTAAGCAACAGTTACTCGATAGAGTTGAGGCTGATAGGGAGGAGATTGTAGACTTTCTCCGGGGATTTATCGCTTCGAAGAGTCCCAATCCGCCTGGTGACACCCGGGAGGCAGCCTTCTATGTTGAAAGGTTCCTTGACGCGAAAGGCATACGATACAAGTCCGTTGGACCCGACGCTGAAAAGCCGAACCTAGTCTCGAGTATCAACTTCCGTGCTTCGGGGAGGGCTCTCATCCTAAATGGCCACATGGACGTCTTCCCTGTGGGGGATTGTGCTGGGTGGACTCGCGCCCCTTGGGGCGGTGATGTCGTAGACGGTAGAGTCTACGGCAGGGGTGCCTGCGACATGAAGACAGGGACGACTGCTAGCATCTACACGTACGCTCTTCTCCACGAGCTTCGCGAAGAGTTGCGTGGGCGTGTCACCCTCACCGTAGTCAGCGACGAGGAGTCGGGTGGAAGGCTTGGCTCCGGTTGGCTCGTAAAGAATGTCCCCGAGGTAAACGGTGACTGCTGCATAAATGGGGAACCAAGTAGTCCCTATACTCTCCGCTTCGGGGAGAAGGGGATATTATGGGTCAAAGTCATAATACGCTCACCCGGGGCGCATGGCGCCTATACTCACCTTAGCCCCAACCCTGTCAAGATAGCGGCCAAGATTATCACCGACATCGAGGCCCTAACAGACACTCAAATCCCCTACCCCGAGGACCTTACCAAGGCTATCGAGGAGGGCCGTGAAGCCGCGGAGAGCGCTCTGGGGCCGGGTGGTGCCGATGTCATGTCCCGAGTATCCGTCAACATAGGTACTATCCAAGGAGGTCTAAAGGTGAATATGATTCCACGTGACTGCGCGTTCGAGGTCGACTTGCGCATTCCTCCTGGTTTAAGTAAGGAGGACTTGATGCCTCGACTTGAGCGCATCGTCACCAGCCACCCCGGGGCGGAGGTGGAGGTTGTCCGTTACGACGGCCCCTTATGGAGCCTTCCCAGTGGTGAGATGGCTGAGATAATTCGGGGTAACGCGCGCCTCCTCGGGGTTGACCCCAAGCCGATAGTCAGCCTCGGCGGCTCAGACTTGAAGTTCTGGCGTGAGAAAGGGGTCCCAAGCTACTACTATGGTCCAACAAACCATGGGATGGGGACCGTTGATGAGTACGTCGAGATAGATGAGTTAATTCACGTCGTTAAGGTGCACCTACTCTCTGCATATGAGTATCTCTGGAAATGATTCGCTAGAAAGCAGGGTGCCCACTATTTGCGTGTGAATCGGAGCTAGAGAATCAGGGGAGGCTAAGGGAAGAGCCTCTTTCCATTCACCTCTAGCAGGTTCTTCCGTCTGGTATCCGTCTCTCGTTGAAGGTAGTCCATCTGCTCCGCGGACATGCCGCGGAATCTGCCTTGTGCATCGAGGTACTCCTTAACGGGCTTTTGCTCTGACTTGCTGTTTACCTTGAGGATGCCTCCCTCTATCTCGTATAGGGGCCAGACCCATGTATCCACGCCGAGCTTCGTGACCTCGATGGCCTTGGCTGGGTCGAAGCGCCACCCTGTTGGGCATGGGATGACTGTATGGATGTATTTGAAGCCCTTGATCTCCTTTGCCTTCCTGAGTTTGGCCTTGAGGTCGTTGGGGTAGGCGACGCTGGCGGTGGCTACGTATGGTGGCTTGTGTGCTGCGATGATTAGGGGGATATCCTTCTTCATCTCCTCCTTACCTGTGGGCGTCGTGGTGGTCCATGCCCCGAATGGTGTGAGGCCACTCTTCTGTATCCCCGTGTTCATGTAGGCCTCGTTGTCGACACAGATCTGGATCATGTTCTCGTTCCTCTCCGCAGCGGCACTAACTTTGCCTATGCTGATGTCGCCGATGCTTCCGTCGCCAGCGCTGCTAACAACTGTAATATCCTCTCTGCCTTTGGCTCGTAGAGCCGCCAAGATACCTGTGGCTCCGTCGGCGGCGAAGCTGAAGTGGATGCTGAAGTTGGGGAGCTTTATGTTCCTGATGGCGCACATGGCGCAGGGGCCGTCGCCGTAGACAATTGTCTTTGGGCCGACGGCGTCAAGTATCATCCTCCACAGGAGAGGGCCGCCGCAGCCAGGACAGCATGTCGTTCCACCCTGGAGATGTACGCGGTCGTAGTACTCGTTGAACTGTCTATTGGTACTCATTTACATCACCGGTCCCAGGTCGTGGAACTCAACCCAGTCCACGGCCTCCTTAAACTTACCCGCCTTTGCGGCCTTGAGGGTCTCCTTCGCCATATACTCTATCTGGTTCATTGTGACGTCAGTGCCACCTAGGCCGACGTGGAAGTCTGCTATGACGGGGCGCTCGTCAACGTCGTACAGCGCCCTAGCGAGGTCGGTCGCCACAATCCCACCGCCAGCTGAGCCGAAGCTTGTGTTCCTATCTGCGACACCTATGGCCTTGTATTTCTTCGCTATCGCCCTCAGCTCTTCTCTTGGGAAGGGTCGGAAGCAGCGGAGCTTGATGAGGCCTATCTTCTTACCATTGGCTCTCATCTCATCGACGACGTCTCGGGCAGTTCCTGTCATGCTGCCTATTGTTATGAGGACAGCGTCGGCGTCTTTGCATTGGTACTCCTCTATCAATCCATCGTAGTACCTGCCGAAGCGCTTATTCCAGTCTTTCTCGACCTCCTCGATGACGGTCTTGGCCATCTCTTGAGCTTGTTGGACCTCGTAGCGTGCTTTCGCAATGTTCATCTCCCTGCCATGCATGTGGAAGTCTTCGGGCATGAGACTGTACCATTCGTGTTTGTAGGGTGGGAGGAAGTCGTCGACTTTTTCCTGGTCGGGGACAGTTGTCGGCGTGGCGGTGGCGGAGACGAAGTAGCCGTCATAGCAGGTGGCGACTGGGAGGTAGACCCTCTTGTCCTCGCCAATCTTGTACCCCATGATTATGGTGTCGAGGACCTCCTGGCTGTTCTCGCAGTAGAGCTGTATCCAGCCTGTGTCGCGCTGGAGCATCGAATCCATGTGGTCTGGGCGAAGTGTTCCCAGTGGCGCGATGCTTCGGTTTACTATGCACATACCTATTGGTAGGCGCATCCCGGGGGGCATCCAGAAAGGTTCCTCCATGAAGAGAATACCCTGGCTGCTCGAACCGGTGAAGACACGGGCACCGGTGACGGCTGCCCCGATCGCAGCCGCCATTGCGGTGTGCTCTCCCTCGACCTTGATGTACTCTGCCTTCATTTTGCCCTCCGCTATCATCGAGGCAATGTTGCTAATCAGCTCGGTTTGTGGTGTGATCGGGTAGGCGGGTATGACCTCGACGCGGCTGAGTTTAGCGCCCCACGCCGCTGCCTCGTTGCCCTCCATCATGCGTGTGAAGCTCATGTTTAGCCCTCCCTTACCATTGCGATTGCCTTGACCCTGCACTCATTTGCGCATACGCCGCACCCCTTGCAGAAGCGGTAATCGAAGATGACACCCTTCTCCGTTAGCATTACGGTTCCCTCTGGACAGAAAGTCTGGCAGAGGCCACACTTGACGCATTTGTTTTGGTCGAGATCCGGCCTGAAGCTGCGCACTATGCTGCTCATCTCTAGGCCTCCTTAACTGCCTCCCAGCCACGTCTGCAAGCCTTGACGTTGAGTTCACCAACTTTACCGGGTAGCTGGTGTTTTATTGGTTCGGTTAGGCTCTCAAGCTTAACCCAACCCGTTGCTTTGGCTACTGCACCTAGAATCGGCGTGTTCACTATGGGTATGGCGCGGATGCCAAAGACCTCAGCGCTTATCCCGGTAGCGTCAAGGGTGGCGACCTTTCCCAGCTTGACGCCGAGGTCGATCTCCTCTGGCTTTTTCTCATCGTTGATGATGGCAGTGCCCCCCTCCTTGAGTCCTGCCCTAACGAAGGGCTGCATCTTCAAGGTAGGATCGAGCACGATAACCGAGTCGGGCTCGTAGATGCCGCATGTTCGCCTTATCGGTTTTTCATCGAGGCGTAAGAAAACGGTGACATCGCCGCCCCTGCGCGCGCCCCCGTACATTGGGATCTTTTGGGCGTACTTCCCTTCGGTGAAGGCGGCCTCGGCGAGGATAAGAGCGCCCATGACAGCGCCCTGTCCGCCCATCCCGTGGAACCTGATCTCTATCAATCGCAGAACCTCTGGAACGTGGGTAGAAATTAAGTCGCTCTCAGGATAAGACTTGCTCGCTCGGAGCTGTCGCTGCTGCCACCCCAGCCGTTGCAGAGGAGGAGTGGCGATCCCTCTCCCATAATATTGTACCAGATGTTTACGCCGTCGGAGTCGACCCAAGGCATTGTAGTCGCCTTTCAGAGGGTTTATCGCGTTTGATATATTTTGGTGTATGCGCGCGATTTTCCTTATCTATAGCACATATTATTTTGAATTAGAAGGTTCAGACTCCTTGAACTCTGGTACAAATATTGAGGCCCAGAACATGAAGCCACCGATGATAAGGATCGGGACCCCAATTATTAGGCCAATCAGGCTGACCACGAGGATCGTACCAAGAAGAATTAAAAGTACTCCTCCTATGAACATTTTCTTCCTCATATTGGTCGTCTAAAATGTTCTCTTTTTTATCTATTATTTTTATGCATTATTTGTGCATGCCTCAAAATACTTAGGAGCGCGCGCTTAGTATCTTACAGAACGCGCATTCTAAATATCTACTTCCAATGCCTCAGCATATCGACGATTAGCCTTACTGCGGGGCCTTTGCTTCCCTTCGGGTTGTAGCCCTTATCGCTTGTTTGCTCGTCCTGTCCGGCGATGTCGAAGTGGGCCCAAGGGGTGTCCATAACGAATTTGCTTAGAAATCTCGCCGCTGTTATCGCCCCGCCGGGGCGACCGCCGGTGTGCTTCCAGTCGGCCACGTCGCTTTTCAGCTGCTCGTCGTAGACGTCCCAGAGGGGCATCCTCCAGACCCTCTCCCCACTACTCTCCGAGGCCTTCTGGATCCTATCAGCTACGGCGTCGTCGTTGGCGAAGTATCCCATAGCGTGCTCCCCGAGGGCGATC
>CAZIKD010000012.1:0-17297 GCA_964539725.1 uncultured Candidatus Bathyarchaeia archaeon
CCATGAATGGGCGTTCGATCAGCTTTGGGCTTTCATTGAGTATTAGGCGAAGTTGGTGGTGTACCCATGTCAGTGGCGGATCTGATGGACACGATTCGCGCGACGTTAGTTGACTCCGGGTCTGGTTGGAGTAACTCCATCCCTGAGAAGTAGTTCTCGTTGTAGTGGAATCTTATGCTCCCAAAGAGCTTAAGGGGGCATTCCTCGCAAACGAAGGCCCACGCGTCCCTCTCTTCAAAGGGCACCACTCTTCCCAGATACTTCTCTTTATGATGATAGTACGTTGGAGGCGCGCGCGCCGCGTCGAACAACGGTTTGCTTGTGTCCCCGACGACCCCCGCTGTGGCCCTCCTCCTCTCCGTCTTCAGCTTCTTGACGCTCCACCGCTCCTCCGCTGCCTTGTCAGCATATTTTTGCATAAGTTCCTCGGGTAACTTGCTTAGCTCGACTATGTGGTATAGGGTAAGCTTGCGATCGATGACGAGTTGTTGGATTGGCTTATCCATCTTCGCCAGTGTTAGGAGGTCGTAGACGTGCTGCATGCCGACGCCGAGGAAGACCGCGATCTCCTTGATCTCGTACTCTAAATAAACCTTCAGGGTCCTTGCCTGGTTTGCCTTCTCGACGTCGTTTAGGTCCTTTCTGTGTGCGTTGTCGAGTATGTTGATTTCCAGAGCATCCGCATTGCTGATATCCCTATAGATGATGGCTTCGATGTGGGTCTCTCCGAGACTCTTTGTTGCCAGGATTCTCCTCCAGCCAGCCATGATTTGGAACTTCCTGTTGGGGAGCTCCCTGAGCTTCACGGGGTTCTGAAGCCCGTAGCGTTGGATGTTTTCCGTTAAGGCGCGCTGCTCATCTTCTTTAAACTCTTCGCGGAAGCGGAACATCACATTCTCCAGGTCTATGCTATCTATTCTAACAGATGTTGCCGATTTTATCATTGCTATCCTGCTTATAGGAAGTGACGATCTTAATATAGTTTCCTCAAACTCAAATTCACTAATATATGACGCACACACTCTATATTTAGTCTACGAATAAGTGTGTGTGTGAGTGTGGGGAAATATATCTGTAATAATAATCCATTTAATAAACCACGAACTATAACACACACACTCACCACACGTACGCATCGGAATAATTTTTGTAGACTAATTATTCTGCATAAAGTTATAAATTGATGATAGCGCGCGCGAAAAATTGGTTAAAAATAGGTATCTCTCACCTTAAGGGAACAAGCCCCCAATTTTAAGCTGATTTTCCACTTAAGCCTCTCGCCGAGCACAAGAGGAAATTCTGCAGCCCCTGAACGCTAGTAGTGAACGCACGAAAAGGCATTTTACCATCTTATGGTAACTTTTTGTTTGCCACATTATTAACCTCTTTGTGGTAACTTCTTATCTGCGTCTACCTGCAGCCGTTGAATTATTTCTTCTCGTAGACGCGTCCTCCTCCGGGGTGTCTTAGTCTATCGCATCAACGCCTTACCGTGTTGAGCGAACCATGCACCATATGGATGTTTTAGTGAAGCGTTTGCCCACGGCAGCATTCTATGAAGAGGGCTCAGCTCGCGCGCGCGCCTTTGAGCCAGTCAACCTCGTCTTCCTCGAGCTCCAACCACGCGGTCGTGGCCTCCGCCGTCCCCTTGTCCCTGTACATGAGGCGGAGGAGAGGGATGATCTCGCTCACCGCCTCTTTGCTGGAAACATGGCACTTCAGCGCGACTTTCGATGCGACTGCCTGGAGCTTGTGGCGACTGTGATAGGTTCGTATGTATCTCCACTTGAGTTGGGGAGGTCGGAGGTAGGGGATGGACCAGCCATTCCCGCCTCGGACCCAAGTGGCGCCCAACCCCCTCAAGACCTCATTGATGCGCCTCCAGTCGTCACCCATATACTTCACGGGTTTAACCATCATCCCCCCAGCCGTCTCCTGGAAGAGGAAAGCGCTCTGAGGATATCCGAGTTTAGTGACTGAGGTCATCACCTGCCGTCGGAGGCCAAGCCCCTCACTCCTACCCCTACTTAATGCGACGCCCCCCGTCATCGAGTTGAACATGTACTTCTGGAGCCTGTAGCTGCTGATCCGTGCCCTTTTTGCGTAGACGTCGGCGCGAGCGAGGGCCTCGAGCCCTTCAGCTAGGTCTTCCTTGTCATCTAGGATGAGGGGGAGGTTCTCGTATATCCAGTCGAAGAGATCCTCGTGGCCGACATATGCCTGGTTTATGGCTCTCCGGGCTTCGTTGAGGGTCTTAGCGGTGAAGATGTTGTGCACTATGGTAGGGGTGTACTCCTGTCTATCTCTCTTGCTGAGGCTCTCGATGTCCGCGACCATCACCGCCCCCTTCCCACGGGCGATGGACTCTAAGTCGTTTATCGCGGAACGCAGATCCCCCTCGCTGTGGATGGCGAGGGCTTCGAGGGCGTCAGGTGGTGCATCTAGTTTGAGCTCCCTCGCGATCCTCTCAAGCTTCGCATAGACATCCAAGGTCGGGATGGGTTTGAACTCGATGGCCTGCGTCTTGTCCCTGAGGGGCCGGAACTTTTCCTCATTGTCCTCTGCTAACGCTGTGGCTATGAGTATGATTGGGACTCGAGTCGTCTTGATGATGTCCGAGATGGCGGAGATGCCACCCTGGTCCTCATGACCGCTGACACCCTCCATCTCATCGAATAGGATGAGTCGCCTCTTACCGAAGATTGTGATGTTCTGCGTCGCGGCGCGACCGATGAGCTCCTCCATGCGGGTTCGCGTGCGGTAGTCACTAGCGTTGATTTCGAGTAGGTCAAAGCCGAGTTCCTCGGCGAGAACGTGGACGCTGCTCGTCTTACCGGTGCCGGGGGGACCGTGTAGAAATACGGCGCGCTCCTTCGGGATGCCCTTCTCCCAACCGCGGAGCCAGAGCTTGAGCTCGTTGACCGCCTCCCTGTTGTCGGCTATGTCCGCGACGGTGCGTGGTCTGAAACTGACCGCCCAGGGTAGCCTATCTGCGTTCATTCACTTCTTCACTGGCCAGTGCAAGCTTTGCTATGAGTGTGCTCAGCTGTATCTCTGGGCGCGCGCCCTGGGTGAGGCGGAAGTCGACCTCACCGACGGCGTCGCTAATCCTGACCTTCCACTTCTCTGGCATCTGCATCCGCATGAGCTCGGAGTACACCATCCTGATGATATCCTCTGCGGCAAGACCCTCATCGATGAGGAGGCTGCGGAGTATCTCCCGGGCCTCGAGGAACTCTCCCTTCATACCGCGGCTTATCATATCGCGGACACGCTGAGGGCTTACCTTACCCAATACACTGTAGACTGCGATGTCATCGACCTCACCCTCTGTCGCAGCGGCAGCTTGTAGGAGATTTGTTGCCTTACGCATGTCACCCTGACTCGCCTCATAAACGGCGTCGAGTCCCTCCGGGACCAGTTTAACGCCCTCCTTCTTTGCGATGGCTGAGACGTAGTTCTTAACGTCCTGCTCCGCTAGAGGGCCGAACCTGAAGACGCTGCACCTGCTCTGGATTGGGTCGATGATGTTCTCGGAGTAATTCCCTATGAGACAGAAGCGGCAGGTCCTTGTGTAGACTTCCATGGTGCGGCGTAAGGCGTGCTGAGCCGCGGTCGTGAGGCTGTCAGCCTCGTCTAGGATAAGTATCTTGAATGAGACCTCGCTGGCGATGGCGGCGGTGCGAGCGAAGTTCTTAACTTTCTCTCTAACAACGTCAATGCCTCTCTCGTCGCTGGCGTTCAGCTCAAGGGTGTAGTTTTGGTAGCCAGGGCCATAGAGGTCGTGTGCGAGGCAGAGAATGCTCGTCGTTTTACCTACGCCGGCAGGTCCGACGAGGAGAAGGTGGGGGAGGTTTTTGTCTTTCACGAAGCTCTTGAATCTCGAGACGACCTCCTCCCTGTCCACCATCTCTTCGAGGGTCTTGGGTCTATACTTCTCTGCCCATACGCCGATGCTCATGATGTTTCATCTCATATCCCCGTGGCGCGTTTTTTAAGGCTTCTAAGAGCAGAGTACGGTGGCCTGATGAGTGAAAGTCGACTTAAAAACTTAGATGCATATAGGTTGGGAAATTTCACATCTTTCCCCCCAGAGATTACATCATCAAGTGTCGCTCACCTCTTTTTTTCGTAAAAAATACAAAAAAACGGGTTTCCTGAGGCTTTAATCTGTTTTTTATACATCCTGATCACCAACTCATACCAATGGTCAAGGTCAAACCATTCATAATCGGGACGAGGAATGCCGGTGAGTTCCTCTACGCCGGGGCTGAAATACTCCGAAAGGGCGGCTCCGCAATAGACGCCGTCGAAGCATCGACGAAGCTTGTGGAGGCGAATCCTAAGGACGACAGCGTCGGCTACGGGGGTGTCCCTAACATACTTGGGAAAGTGGAACTCGATGCGAGCATAATGGACGGTAGGACACTGAGGACAGGCGCAGTAGGCGCCGTCAAGGGGTACATCCACGTCATCAGCATCGCCCGGATGGTCATGGAGAAGACACCACATGTAATGCTAGTCGGGAGTGGCGCAGAGCTATTCGCGAAGGCGATGGGATTCAAGAAACAGAATCTTCTAACAAAGGAGGCTAAAGCCACCTACCAGAGCTTCCTCAAAAGATACGCCGGTCAACCCAAGGAGGGCGAGAAACCATGGTACGTCAAATACGACGTTGATTTTAACCTCCGAGACTGGTACGATAAGCTAACCGACAAACAACATGGCACCGTCAACATTATAGCCATTGACAGAAACGGCGACATCTGCAGCGGGGTGAGCACGAGTGGAACGGCATTCAAGTTCCCCGGGCGCCTAGGAGACAGCCCGATAATCGGCGCAGGGAATTACAGCGATAACCGCTTTGGCGCAGTCGCTTGTACTGGCCGCGGGGAACTCGCTATACGCCTCAGCCTCGCTCGAACCATCGTCAGCTATTTGGAGAACGGCATGACCGTCCGCGAGGCGTGTGCACGCGGGATGAAGGATATAAAAGAGCTTCAAGAGAAGGGCGATATGAATTGCTTAGCGATGGACAACAAAGGGAACACGATGAGTGCCTCCACGGGCCGGGAGAGCATCCACTGGTACATGGACATAGACTCGAAGGAGCCTGAGGAACGTAAGGGTATCTGGATAAAGGAGTAGCCGTCGTGTCCAAGCCACCATATGATCCGAAGAGAATAACCCTAGACCTTTACGGAGATCGTCGCCCCGTCGAGGGAACGGTCGTTGCCATCCTACATGTCGGCTTCAAGGATCGTGGCCTTAAACTCATCGACACCAAGAGCAGGGCCGTCCTAAAAAACGAGATACATGAACTTATGATAACTGACGAAAAGGCAGCAGCTCCCGGCGGTGGAGCCGATAGGGTCACAGCTGTTGCATTCTTTGAGATAACTAGGGGCGGGGTAATAGTCACCGGAGACGACGTAACAGCGTCTGGGAAAAAGATAGGCGAACTCGTTGGCTATGACATGACCCACATGCCTAACCATATGAACATCCTCATCAGGGCGCCGACCGTGGATGAGCCTGCCCTCGCCGTCGGTGAGGAACTAGTCTTCCACCGACCCACCTAGCCTTTATCAGGGGCACCTACCCCGAATATCCCCAAGACGTCCTCTACCTTCTTACATGAACCGAAACACATCCGAAGACTCGAGGGCATCTGTACGTAGCCCTTCCCCTCGACGATCTTCACCGCGGCCTTATTGAACTCGGGGAGCCCTATCCATATCTTTTTCTCTTCAATCTTCGACGTGAGCGCGTTGAGTAGTGGCTCCGCAAATTCACTGTATTTCGGGTCGCATATCCACGGCCCGACCCTGACATTCGAGACACCTGGCTTCGCCATAATGTAGCCCTTTACCTCACCTCCTTTAGAAGCCTTGAAGCAAAGTTCGGGGCAGTCGTGCTGGACCCTCCTGAGCTTCTGCACACGATCGAGCCCGAAGAAGCGTCTATCGAGCCTCGCAACCTGCTCTAGGTCCTCCCTCTCCATGGGCTCGACGCCCATATGGGGGGCTTTGGAGGCAATTCCCTTGTATCTTAGTGACCAGTATTCGCCCTTGAAGCCGAGGCGCTCGTAAAGGGGGATAGCCATCTGAACCCCATCTAAGCGTATGGTCCCAGCTCCCTCGGAGGTGAGCCTCTCTATCGCCCTCCTCATGAGGGCTCCCCCCACGCCACCGCCCCGGATCTCTGGTAGAACAATCAGGTTCCCTATGAATCCTACCTCGCTGTAGAGGAAGCTGTTCACCATCCCGACATCGACACCTCCTACGCTGGCGACGTAGCAGCCCCTGGGCTCATAGTAGAGGCTTCTCTCGGCATCAGCGCGGGTGTTTCCCCAGCCGACCATCTCCTGCAGGCGCATTACGAAGTCGATGTCGCTGTGGGTCATTACCCTGATCTCGGGCTGGCTCATAGCGTCAAACCTTATCCGAGGGTCTATAAAGGGGTTGGCTCAGTCCTTGCCCCTCTGCTCTAGGGCGTTGATGAGGAGGTCACGATAGTATTCCTCTCTTAGCTCTCCCCCATGTCCTAAGCCGGGGCAACGCGTATCCACTCTGACTTCGAGACTCCTCCCCTCTCGCTCCACCCAGAAGGGGTACATTCTGCAGAGTAATGCGCGGTGTGGGTAAACGCGGCACCCCTCCCGTGTGAGGTAGATGCATGCGCCTCCTGCCTTCATCATCTCGGCGACGAAGGGCTCCTTTCCCCTCACCTCAATCATGAACTCACTCTCTCCCGCCTCTCCCAGCCTCTTAACATCGGTTGATAGAAGCAGCACGCTTCGGGGGCGATGCGAGGAATCTCGACAACAGGCTCCGCACTTCTTGCACCCCCATCTAATGCCCTTGGGGTAGTAGAAGTCGTATTCACCCGACCCTGTCGAAAGCTTACCCCTCGCATAGGGTATAACGACCTCTCTCTCGACATTTTTCCTCGCTTTGTTTTTACCCATTAATCAGCGATGCTCCTTTTGCAATGCCTCGCTGACGGCAGCCTCAGCGAGGACCTGGAGGGGGTCGAGGATTGGCACCGATAGGTCGCCCTCCTTTAAGACCAGGCTGACTTCTGTGCAGCCACAGATGATCATCTCTGCACCTGTGGAGACGAGGTCATTTGCGACGCCACGTAAAAGTAAGCCACCATCAATCAGGTTTCCCGCCTTTATGAATTGGTAGATTGCCTTCATGACCTCCGCCTGCTTCTCCGGAGACGGCTCGAGTAAGCTTATCCCCGCATCGCTGTAAGCCGACCTATAGAGGCCACTCTTCACTGTTCCATCCGTCGCGAGGAGACCCGCTTTCCTCACCTTAGGGTAGGATTTCCTCGCTTTTTCCGCCGAGAGCCTAATCATGTTTAGTATCGGCACCCTGAGTTCCTTTTGGAGCTGGTCGATGAAGTAGTGGGCTGTGTTGCATGGGATGATGATGAAGTCGGCACCGGCCTCCTCGAGTCTCTTCCCGGCTCGAATGAGTTCTGGGAGTGGGTTCAGCCCAGTCCCGAGGATGGCGGCGGTCCTATCGGGGACCTTGGAGTTGCTATAGATGATGACCCGTGGGTGGTCTTGGTCTCTCTTAGCCTTGGTCGTCCTAATTATCCGTAGGTAAAGGTCGGCGGTCGCCTCAGGACCCATCCCTCCAAGTATGCCTATGATCTTCTCCGACAAGGGAGTACTCGAAGGTAGAAGCGGGTGGAGGAAGTTAACGCTTATCCCTCTCGCGCGCGCCAGTCACGCCTATATAAAATGGTACAATCTTAGTTTTTCTTTGAGTATAATTTAAAGGCCTCATTAAAATTGCGAGCTTTTTTAAATTTTTCGCGCGCGCGAGATACGCACTTGCATATATCACTCTGCATCTAGATCAAGTGCAATCAGAGTTACACACACTCGTATGCTTGTTTTATCATTCTGGATTCGCGAACAGTCAATCAGCATCAAAGACAATCTTCCATAGAGGTTTAGGAACGCAGCGTGCGCGAGCGCTACGGCATTTTTTTCATAATTACGGAGACAATTCGCACTCGACGCATTAAATATTAACAGGGACAGCTTCATCTTTTAAGGAAGGATTCGAGCCCCATCTGGCTCCTCGCTCCCTCAGATATGAACTCAATGCTCCTCCCAAGAAGCGCCGATAAACTCAACGCAAAGAAGACCTCACCACTCCTCAGAAGCAGAGTAGGCCCCTTTACACCAACCACCTCCCCAGCCGCGGCGACGCCGTCATCAACCTTGAGGACAATAGGCTTCTGCTTGATAGTCGGTATGTTGTAATGCGGAGCGAGGATCCAGGGATCCTCGTTGAAACGTTGATTCAAGGGCACAAGAGCATGGACCCTCCGCCGAGTTTCCTCGAGAAGGGCTAGAGCCTGCTTTGTCTTATCCTCCCCGCAGAGGGTTAAGACCTTAAAACCAGTACGAACCGACTCGGGCACACCAATGTGTTCGTGGATCGTGTGCTCAAGTCTTCTGACCTCCGAGCCATTCCCGGTGAGGACGCGGAGGGCGGCGTCGGCTCCCTGCTCAACCCAACGCGTCACGTATCTGCCCTCCCGGGTGACTCCTACCTTCAGTTTCCCGCAGAACGCGGCGAGGTAAACGTATGCCTGTGAGCTCCTGCACGCCTCCCGAACGGGGCCTACAGCCGTGCAGGTTTCGCCTCTGCAGCGTAGACAAGGTACCGTAGCGTCTCTGGCTTGACATGATGGGCATTGGGGTCCGCCTCGGGATAGGGATGATGTGGGGCACGGCGTGAGTCGTCTCCATTCGCCTGGGTTGGTTTGACCTTTATGCTGATGGTAGCCGATGCAGCGGCGTCTCGGCTGGATTCTGAGGTTGAGCTTCGCGCCGGGTGTGAGGGGGAGGCTTGTGTAGCCGTGGTCGTGGAGCAGGAGGTGGCAGTTAAAGAGCCCGTTGTGCTCCCTCCACTCGAGGGCGGAGACGAGGCGTGGGCTCATGGTTATTGACGTGGTCCCCCGGGTTTTTACTATTATGTTTTCGCAGGGTGAACTCTTTCGTAAGAAGGCTGGCATCGTCATGTAATCTCTATAATAATCGCGCACGCGACCTAAACGGGTTCAGGCTCTCAGCTAGATATTTGATCTGTAATCATTGATGTTAGCGCGCGCTCCAAGATCACCCCGAGGCTGCTGACGGTCTTGAGAATGTCCTCCTCCCTGATGGGTGACCTCTTAAGCTTCTTCGAGAGCTCGAGGACGTTGAAAGCGTGGCAACCCGAGAATGGCTTGAGGTCTATGCGCGCCAAGAGGCGGTCGAGGGAGGACTTTTCCTCGCTCAGAGTAGGAGATCACCTATAACGGTTACTAACTGATCCCCCGGAGGTTACGCCAGCTTCACCTGACCAAACCGGTTAAATATCCCGAATGGACCCTATTCGCTGGTATCAGAAGAGGTGCGATAAATGCGCCAATTTATCCTAGTCTAAGCCGGAGCAAGTCTCCAAACCTAGTTCTAACCAACAACCGGGTGGATGCCCGGGAGAATGAAACCCTAAGCGACGCCTACGGGTACGGCTTTTTCGGGTTTAAGTCCCCATCCTGTGCTGAGAGGTTCGACTCGGAGACACAGGCATGTCAAAACTAGCGGTTTCTCAGAAGATCAAGCTCGCTGTGAAGAATGGGCACGGCAGCGTCAAGATCAGGGTCGGGCATACGACTATCGGTGGCGACCAGCTCGCCGTCATGGCAGGGCCCTGCAGCGTGGAAAGTCGGGAACAGATATTGGAGACGGCGCGAGCCGTAAAGGCTGCGGGGGGACACATCCTCCGCGGTGGGGCCTTCAAGCCCAGGACCCTACCATACAGCTTCCAGGGGCTCGGTGAGGAGGGGCTGAAGATACTCGACGAGGCTCGTAGCGAGACGGGGCTTCCTATTATTACAGAAGTGATGAGCCCCGAAGATGTGGAACTTGTCGAGAGCTACACGGACATCCTCCAGATCGGCGCCCGGAACATGCAGAACTTCACCCTCCTGAAGAGGGTAGGGCGGGCGGAGAAGCCCGTGATGCTCAAGAGGGGGATGTCCGCCACAATCGAGGAATGGCTGGGTTGCGCCGAGTACATCCTCAACGAGGGCAACGGTGACGTCATCCTCTGCGAGCGCGGCATACGCACCTACGAGACGATCACGAGGAACACCCTCGACATCTCCGCCGTCCCCGTGATAAAGCAGCTGAGCGACCTTCCGGTGGTCATCGACCCGAGCCACGGCACGGGCATCCGCAGCCTCGTCGCCCCGATGGCCAAGGCGGGCGTCGCCGCGGGGGCGGACGGTCTCATCATTGAGGTCCACCCCCACCCCGAGAAAGCGCTCAGCGACGGCGACCAGAGTCTCCACCTACCCGAGTTCGCCGAACTGATGCGGGAGATAGCCCCCATCGTCGGGGCCATAGGGAAAAGGCTGTAAGCCATGAGCCTAGAGTCGTTGAGGGCCGCCACTGTCCACCTAGGGGAGAGGAGTTACCCCGTACTCGTCGGGGGTGGGCTGCTGGGGCGGCTCGGTGACGCAATCGGCGAGTATCTCTCGGGGGTCACCGGGTGTGTGGTTGTGACCTCCCCCTCCGTGGACGTGCTCTACGGGGGGTGGGCTACAGCCGCTCTGGAGGCGCTGCACCTGGGGAAGGTCCTCGTACCCGAGGGGGAGATGGCGAAGACCTGGGACGCGGCTGGGGAGCTACTAGGCGCCCTCACCGTTCATGGGTTGGACCGCAGGGGCGTCGTCGTAGCTCTCGGTGGCGGCTCCATTGGCGATTCCGCTGGCTTCGCCGCGTCCATCTACATGCGCGGGGTACGCTTGGTCCAGGTGCCTACCACCCTCCTAGGGCAGGTCGACAGCGGCGTCGGGGGGAAGACCGCTGTGAACCACTCCGCGGGGAAAAACCTCATAGGCAGCTTCCACCAGCCCAGCCTCGTCGTCTGCGACACAGGGCTACTTTCAACGCTGCCCAAGCGTGAACTCCGCTCCGGCCTCGCTGAGGTCGCTAAATACGGCGTCATCACCGACTCTATTCTCTTCAAGGGCTTGGAGGTCGAGGCGGAGAGACTTTTAGCAGCCGACACCAACGCCTTGCGCTGGGTCGTGGCGCGGTGCGTAGCAGTGAAGGCACGCTACGTCAAGGCGGATGAGCGAGACGATAAGGGGATCAGGGCGATGCTGAACTACGGCCACACCCTCGGCCACGCCGTCGAGACACTCTCCAACCACTCAATCAGCCACGGAGAGGCCGTGGCAATCGGCATGGTCGCCGCCTCGCGGGTCGCCCTGAGCCTTGGGTTGCTAAAGCAGGCTGACCTCGAAAGGCAGATCGCCCTACTAGAAATCCTCGGGTTACCAACCGAGACACCCTACGGGATAGCCGAGGTCCTCCCACTAATGATGAGAGACAAGAAGACCGAGCACGGCTCCATCCGCCTCATACTCCCCACGGGGATTGGCTCCGAACCCGTCGTAAAGGGCATCTCGGAGGTGGAAATAAGGGGAGCGCTGGGGGGATAGCTTGGTCAGGATATGCGTCTCCATCCCCACCACGACCACCGCGACCACCATCGGGGTGATACGTGACCTCGCGGAGCCGGACCTCATCGAGCTGAGACTCGACTACGCCACGGAGCGTTTGGACCTTCAAAGACTCAGAGACTCGACTCCTATTCCTCTAATAGCCACCGCGAGGGTCCCCTCCCACGGCGGACGGTGGGGCGGCAGCGAAGCCGAGAGGCTCAGACTCTTGCTCTCCGCCGTTAATGCTGGATTTGACTACATCGACGCGGAGTCGGAGTCGGATTTCCTGATCGAGCTAGTCGGTGAAGCCCACAAGGGGAGCGCCTCCGTCATCGTCTCCAGCCACCATCTGGATCGGATGCCTAGTCTGCAGGAGATTTTAGCTACCAGCCGTGAGGCCAAGGGCGCGGGCGCGGACCTCGTCAAGATCGTGGGGGTGGCTCTGAGCCCTTCGGATAACCTGCCTTGCCTCGAGTACCTCGCGCGGGAGCCTGGTAACGTCTGCTTCGCGATGGGGGCCCTCGGTGTACCTTCTAGGGTTCTCTCCCCTCTGATGGGAGGCGCCTTCACATACGCCTCCGCGGGCAAAGGCGGGGAGGTGGCCCTAGGGCAACTCACGCTATCGTCGCTGAGAGAGGTATACCACCTGATGGGGGTCACATCTTGAAACTCCTCTATATTCTCGGCCACCCCGTCGCCCACTCGCTGAGCCCGGCGATGCAGAACGCTGCCCTCAGGGCGCTTGGTTTGGATTACGAGTACCGTATTATGCCCGTCCCACCGGAGGATCTGGAAAAAAGGATTAATGAGCTTAAAGACCTCTCCGTTGCGGGCTTCAATGTCACGATCCCCCACAAGATTGCAGTCCTTTCACTCCTGGACGAGCTGGATGAGACAGCATCCGTCGTTGGGGCCGTGAACACCGTCGTGAACAGCGGCGGCCACCTGAGAGGGTACAACACCGATAGCCCCGCCTCCACCAGAGTCCTGAGAGAGGCTTACGGTGACCTGGCCGGGTGCCGGGTGGTGATCCTAGGCGCGGGAGGCGCCGCCCGGGCAGTAGCCAGTGGACTAGCGCCGTACGCCGAGTGGATCATCGTACTCGCGAGAGACGAAGCCAAGGCGGAGTCGCTCGCTAGAGATGTGAGGGGGAGAACCGGTGTGGAGATACGCGGCGGAGACATCGGGGGAGCCGGGAAAATCCTCTCCTCTGCCGATATTCTCGTCAACGCGACGCCCGTGGGGATGTCTCCCCACTGGGGTATGAGTCCCATCGAAGCGGACATCCTCCACCCTGGACTACTCGTCTTCGACCTCGTTTACAATCCGGAGCGGACACGGCTACTCAGGGACGCGGAATCCGCGGGAGCCCGCACCATCGGCGGGATTGCCATGCTCGTCTATCAGGGGACGGAGGCCTTCAGGCTCTGGACGGGGAGGGAGGCGCCCGAGGCGTTGATGATGAGAGCCGCGAGGAACGCCCTCGGAGGTGTCGTGGCTTGAATGTGGTGCTATTCGGATTCATGGGGGTTGGTAAGACCACCGTGGGGAGGCTTCTCGCCTCTCGCCTCAGCTACCGCTTTGTTGACTCCGACGCCGAAACCGAGAATGAGATGAGGATGAAGATCTCGGAGGCCTTCACCCTGCTCGGCGAACCCGAGTTCAGGGCAGCGGAGCGGCGGATGATTGAGCGCCTGAGCCTAAGTGACGAGCAGGTCATCGCCCTTGGTGGCGGCGCGGTCCTCGACCCAGACAACGTAAAGGCGCTTCGACGCACTGGCAGGATGATCCTGCTCACTGCGAGCCCCGAGGAGATAAGCCTCAGGACTCGTGGGGACTCGTCGAGGCCCCTCCTAGCAGGCGGTGACAAGCTAGCACGGATCCAAGCGCTCATTGAAGAGCGGCGAGATAGGTACCTCGCTGTCGCCGACATGGTCGTGGACACGAACGGAGTGCCCCCCATACGCGTCGCCGAAGCGATCCACGGTAGGCTGGAGGTCGTTGCGAGATGAATGTCCAAATAAGGTCTTCGGGTGTAACGGGGAGCTTAACCGCGCTTCCCTCGAAGAGCATGACTCACCGTGCGCTCTTCCTTGCAGCACTCGCACGCGGGAGGAGCAGGATAAGAACCCCGCTCACGGCGGATGACACCGAGGCGACGGCATCAGTTCTCCAGAAACTGGGCGTCAATATAGTCCGCGGTGACGAATGGGTCATCGACGGTGGTTATTTACAGGCACCCACCGATGCGCTCCATTGCGGGGAATCGGGGACGACCCTCAGGTTCATGTCCGCTATCTGCGCCCTCGTCGATGGTGAGAGCCGGCTGACAAGCGGCCCCTCCCTCTCATTGAGGCCCGTCGGTCCGCTGCTGGACGCCCTCGGACAACTTGGGGTGGTTAGCGAGAGCCGCGGGGGTATGCCCCACGTCACCATCAAGGGCACCGGCAGGATCAGGGGAGGGGAGGTGCGGCTCCCCGGGGATGTGAGCAGCCAGTTCGTCTCTGCCCTGCTCACCGTAGCACCCCTAGCCGAGTCCCAGGTCGAAATATCACTCACAACCAAACTGGAGTCTAAGCCCTACGTGGCTATGACCGTTGAAGCGATGCGCGCATTCGGCGTCGAGGCGGAAACTTCACCGGATATGAGACGCTTCACAGCGCGGCTCAAGCCATACAGGGCAGCGACGGTCTCCGTCGAGGGGGACTGGTCCTCGGCCTCCTACCCCTTAGCCGCGGGCGCCCTCAGCGGGGAGGTTACGATAAAAGGCCTGAATCCCGGCAGCTCGCAGGCCGACAAGGCCATCATCTCAATACTAGGCGAGATAGGGGCGCGAACCTCTGTGAGCGGGGACACAGTCAAGGTCTCCGCGTCGACGCTTAGCGGGATCGAGGCGGACCTTAGAGACTGCCCAGACCTCTTTCCCATCGTATCAGCCCTATGCGCCGCGTCGGAGGGCGAGAGCCACCTCACCGGTCTCGGTAGGTTGAGGCTGAAGGAGTCCGACAGGGTCGCCGCGATGGCGGAAGGGCTGACCCGCATGGGGGCGAGGATAGGGTACGACGCGGACTCGGCGACCATCACAGGTGGCACACTCCACGGGGGCGAGGTCGACCCCTGGGGCGACCACAGGATAGCGATGTCACTGGCCATCCTCGCCCTCCACGCGGAGGGTGAGACGACCATTAGAAACGCGGGGTGTGTCTCGAAGTCCTACCCTGGATTCTGGGATGATCTAGTATCTATAGGTGGGAGGTTGGAGAGGAGATGAGTAACAGCCTTGGGACTATATTCAGGGCGACTAGCCTCGGGGAGAGCCACGGTAGGTGCGTGGGAGTCGTCGTAGACGGCTGCCCAGCCGGCTTAACCCTAGACGTTGACGCGCTCGCCCGGGAGATGGCCAGGAGGCGCCCGGGGGCTAGTAAGGTCACCACCAGCAGAAGCGAAGACGACGCCGTGGAGATACTCTCCGGCGTCCACGAGGGGCACACAACGGGGGCGCCCATCCTCATGGTCACGTGGAACCGCGACCAAGAATCGTCACGGTACGATGCGATCAGGGAGAAGCCGAGACCAGGCCACTCCGACTACGCCACCCGGGCGCGCTACGGGGGCTTCAACGACCACCGCGGTGGCGGTAGAGCCTCGGGCAGGATCACCGCCGGATTCGTGATGGCGGGGGCTGTCGCCAAGCAGCTGCTCGCGACGATAGGCGTCGAGGTCCTCGCTTATACCTGCGCTATAGGGGGGATAGAGGCCCCCCAACTCAGCGTTGATGAGATCAAGGCGAGTACTGAGGTAAGCATCGTAAGGTGCCCCGACGTGGAGGCATCCGTGGAAATGATCAAGGTTATCGAAGAGGCGAAGAGGGTAGGCGACAGCGTCGGAGGCGAGGTCGAATGCCTCGCCCTCGGCCTCCCCGCGGGGATTGGGCAGCCCGTCTTCGACACAATCGAGGGAGACATCGCAAAGGCCCTCTTCGCGGTACCCGCGGTCAAGGCGGTCGAGTTCGGCGCAGGGAGGAGGCTCGCCTCGATGAGGGGTTCCGAGGCCAACGACCCCTACACTATAAGGGCTGGACGAGTCGCGATTGTCTCGAACAACTCGGGGGGCGTCCTCGGAGGCGTAACAACTGGTGCACCCTTGATACTGAGTGTCACCTTCAAGCCAACCCCGAGCATATCCAAGAAGCAGATAACCGTAGACCTCGCCGCGGGGGTCGAGGCCGAGATAAGCGTCCAGGGGAGGCACGACCCCTGCATCGTCCCCCGGGCCATCCCCGTCGTGGAGGCGATAGTGGCCA
This sequence comes from uncultured Candidatus Bathyarchaeia archaeon, assembly GCA_964539725.1. Taxonomy (GTDB): domain Archaea; phylum Thermoproteota; class Bathyarchaeia; order TCS64; family TCS64; genus UBA8941. The sequence goes on from CAZIKD010000012.1 coordinate 15,836, forward strand.
TAGTCCTCGCCGACCACGTCCTCAGGAGGGGGCTTATACCGCAGGTCCTAGGTGAAAAGAGTTGACGTATGAAGGAGAGATCGCTGGTTACAGGGATGAGATCAACAGACTCAATGAGGAGATTTTGGAGACTCTGGTTAAACGAGTTGGCGTCGCCAAGGTTATCGCCGATGTGAAGCGTTATCACGGTAAGCCCATCGTGGATAAGGCGCGTGAGCGCGCCGTCCTGGATCAGGTTAGGCAATACGCTGTAGCCCGCGGCCTAGACCCAGACGGAACCGAGAGGGTCTTCCGGGCCATCATCGACCTCTGCGTCGAGGCGGAGGAGACGGCATGAGGGTCTCATATCAGGGGATGCCCGGCGCCTACAGCGAAGCCGCCGTCGTCCAGCGCTGGGGTGGTACCGCTGAGCCAGTTCCGAGGCTCCACCTCGAGGACGTCTTCGACGCCGTCGAGGCGGGGGAAGCCGAGGCTGGGCTCGTCCCCGTGGAGAACACGATAGAGGGGAGCATAACCAGGACCTACGATCTCCTCAACGAGAGGAGCCTCACGGTTCTGGGGGAGACACTCTTCCGGGTCGTCCACTGCTTGATCGCAAGCCCCGGCGTCATACCCAGCGACGTCAAGAGGGTCTACTCTCACCCCCAGGCCCTCGGGCAGACGCGGTCTTATCTCGCACTCCACGGCTACGAGCCCATAAACCACTTCGATACCGCGGGGGCGGTGAAGATGATCCGGGACGAGGGGCTCCGAGACGCCGCGGCCGTGGCGAGCAGGCGTGCCGCCGAGATATACGACATGAACGTCCTCGCCGAGGGGATAGAGACTAACAGGGAGAACTACACCCGGTTCTTACACGTCGGGCTCGGTGCGGAGCCGTCGACGGGGAGGGACAAGACGAGCCTCGCCTTCACCGTCGACCACAGGCCGGGGACGCTCATCGCTGCGCTCCGCGTCCTCGCGGACCGTCGCCTCAACCTCACCAAGATAGAGTCACGTCCCTATCCGGGGAGGCCGTGGGAGTACGTCTTCTTCATAGACTTTGAGGGGCATAGGGACGACCCCGTCTCCGCGGAGGCCCTGCGCGAACTAGCGGCGTACGCAGGGAGCCTGAAGGTCCTTGGCTCCTATCCCAAGGCTTAGCTGGGCGGCGCGCTCGATTTTTGAGAAGCGCGCGCAGTAGTTGAGGATAAGTTATTCGACCCTCTTTTAAAATGCTTCATGTAAGATGTGGCTTATGCCAAATTATATTTGGGTTAAGATTTTTCGAGTATCAGACGATAGTGAGGATAAGGCTATGGCCCCTCCATGCATAAGAGAGGAGTTATGTAGAAGTAGTCAGGTGTAAATTCGTGGTGTCTGAGGATGGATAGGATTCTCCTCGATAATCTCGTTATACTTTTCGCGTTAGTCTACTACGCTTTCCTATCCTTCGTATACTTGATACGCGCCCACGAACGCA
>CAZIKD010000013.1:0-11738 GCA_964539725.1 uncultured Candidatus Bathyarchaeia archaeon
AGCCTTAATGCACCGAATATAAATCCTTTTGGAATAAAAGTTTTGGTGGACTGGGAGGGATTTGAACCCCCGACTTCCGCCATGCCAAGGCGGCGATCATACGACTGATCTACCAGCCCAGCCAACACAAGACACAGGCACCAATCGTTTAAACCTTATCCCCACTCAGGCTATCACGCCAGTGACGTGGCGGATTTATACCCTACACGAAATTCGTGTGTATTATTGGGTTTAATCGGTGACATAATGGTAGAGTAGGTCGACGATCCACTCAAGGTCCTTTAGGTGAACCATTTCGTGAGACTGGTGACCATTCGTGCGCTCGTACCCAACCGGCGTAGCGAACTCGCGATACTTCTTCAGGTACTCATATATGTGAAAGTATCGGCTCATTAACCCTTTATCGATTCACGCGTTTCTTAACCTAGCCTAACACTCAACTCCGACTCACGACGAGAGGCATCATTAGTGTTATGTAGCCGCAAAACCACGCAAGACGTGTAACCGATATGAAGTACCTACTGTTCTGGGAACAAAGGGAGATGCCTCCGGCCGAGCGCCAAAGGTTCTCCAAGAAGGCCCGTGAGGAGCGTGGAAATGAGGAAAAGTATGGCACAGAGATCCTACCACCGCACTACTATGAGACTGGGAAGGGCGTCACAGTCGTCGAGATCAGCGACCCGAAGCAGTTAGCGAACAGGATGGCCCTCATAGCCCCCTACACGACCATAAGGGCTCTCCCCCTCATCAGGACCACAATGTACAGCGAATCTGTGCAGGAGATCCATAGAGTATAAACACGAGGCTACATTTTGTGCATGCGCGACAGAACAATTTTCGCAAGTGAATGCTGCATCATCAGTAATAGTCGCTGATTCTTTTTCCCTTCCCCAGAATCTCATGCGCCTTCTTAAGCTCTGAGGGTATCTCTATGCGCTGCGGGCACTTCTCCAGACACTTGCCACAGTTAATACAGACCGAGGCATTCCCGTTCGGCCTCTCCCCCTCCATCTTTCCACCTGATTTAGCGAGTTCACCATATTTTCTCCGCAGCAAGAGGCGTCGAAGCCAGCTGCTCTCCGTCGACATGTTGTTGAGGAGGGCAAAGTTACCGGGTATATCCACGCCAACGGGGCAGGGCATGCAGTAGTTACACGCGGTGCATGGAACCAAAATCTTCTTTCGGTAGATATCGGCGACACGGGAAAGGACCTCCTGCTCAGCTTCACTCAAAGAGTTTATACCCGATCGATCAGCACTAGCACAGTTCTCATCAACCATCTGCTGTGAACTCATGCCACTTAATACGGTGGATATCTCTGGGCGGTTCCATAGGAACTGCAGAGCCCAGTCGACCGGAGTCCTGTTGATCCCCGATGCATTCATAATGTCCAGAGCTTCCTTGGGGGGGTTTGCCAGTTTGCCGCCCTTGAGAGGCTCCATCACGACGACCGCGGTGCCCTTGCTGTAAGCATATTTGAGTCCCTCAGTCGTCGCCTGGACACCCGTGTCCATGTAGTTATACTGTATCTGAGCCATATTCCACGGATAATAGTCAATTATCTCCTTGAAGATGGACAGGGTATCATGGAAGCTGAAACCGATGTGGTGGATCAGCCCCTTCTCCTTGGCCTCCATCATCTTGTCAATCAGCCCGAGCCGCTTAACCTTCTCGAAACCGACTCTGTCCATATTATGGAACATGTAGATGTCGAGATAATCTGTTTGAAGCCGGTCCATGGATGTCTTCAGGTACTGGTCAAAGTCCCCCTTATTCCGGACCAAGAAGATGGGAAGCTTAGTGACGAGCTTCACACGCTCTCTATACCCATCCTTCAACGCGATTCCAAGTATCTTCTCGCTGTCACCTAGGTGGTACACATAAGCCGTATCAAGGTAATTAATACCGAGATCTATGCCATGGCGAATTATTCGGACTGATTCATCCGTATCGGCTCTGAGCCTGTTGATCCTCCTAGGGGGGAGCCTCATGCAACCAAAGCCCAGCGCTGATACTTCCCAGCCTAGCGAGCCCATCTTGCGGTACTTCATTCCAATTCACAATCCGATCGGAGAATAAAGGGCATTAGATTCTTTGCGCGAGCCAAACAGGATTCTTAACTCGCACGCACGATATCGCCTTTAAAAAACTAAAAATATATCAAAGGGTAAAAGAGAGCTAGACTCATGAGGCTAAAAGGAATCACGATCATCCCCTGGATCCTAATCAGCATCTTTTCGATGATAATCGGCGCAAGCACTCTCCACTACCTCGTAGCCCCTCCACTGGAGATGAGCATCTTCCTAACCATCACAATAATCCTCTCATCACTCGTAGTCTACATATCCGCAAGATCCTTCAAAAGATGGAATATCCTCCTCGGAATCTTCGCGATCACGGCCTTTATCCTCGTGGGATTCCTGGCATCTAACTCTGTATACCTATCTCAGGAGGAACACCGTGAACTGCCCGCCATCACTCGCTCCCTGTCGGACAAAGGTGATGGCCATACAGCCGTGATCTACTTCACTCACGGCGAACCCCCCGCATACAGCGCCATGCCCTGGATAGAGACCTTCCACGAACTGGATGCAGATGGCGTATCATTCATCCCAGCTCCCTTCCGCGCATTCTTCCTAAACAACCTACGCAGCGAGTACCTGATGATCGGTGGAAGCTACCACAATAAGGAACACCAGCAGATGATCAAGAGCCTGGAGGATTCTATGCCCGAGCAGAAGGCGAAGGGCACACGTTTCTATCTAGCCTTCCTGGACTCGGACCCCCGCCCCGACGCGATGGCAATCCAAGCTCTGAATGAAGGCGCCAGCAAGATGGTTATTGCGCCGGTCTTCCTGACAATCTCTAGTCACACAAAGGCGGGTCAGGAGATGATCGAGGCACTTGAACTCGAAAGATATGGAGTCGACGTAAGAATGGCTGAACCTCTATGGAACTCCCCCTCCCTCAAGCAGATGTTTGTAACACGCTCCAACCTGCATCTAGGTGGGACCGATAAAACCAAGGTCGGTATACTGCTTGTAGGCCATGGTCAACCCGACGACTGGGATAAGATCTACGCCTCTCAGACAGAGCAAGAGAACCTTTTCAGAGAGGATGTACGGCAACTCCTTATCCAGGATGGCTACGAACCTGAAATGATCAAGTTGGCTTGGATGGAGTTTAAGGAACCAAAGATTGGGGGGGCGGTTAAGGAGCTGCTCTCCAACGGCGCGTCAACGATCTTTATCTTCCCCGCCTCGATCAGTGCCTCGTCTATCCATAGTGACATCCAGATTCCTTTGGAGGCTCAGAAAGCCGGTGTGCCCAAAAGCGTCGAAGTCATCAATATGGGGGCTTGGGGCAATGACCCACTCGTCATCCAAGCCATTCGTGAAAAAATACTCACCCGCAACCCCTGAGACGCATGCGCGAGGAAAAGATAACTAGTCGTAAGTATTCATCATTTTTGGGCAGGGGGCTACAGAGGGGACATACTCACGCCACTGTTAAGCAATTTGAAAAACATGAATGCGATATCCCTCAGGAGATTTATGTGAGATATATCGATCGCATTCGCTATGGGAAACAATACGGCTATGAAGTTCTATTAAAGAATCAGGACCGACATCCGACCGGTAAGATAGGCGTTTTAGTAGCTGAGTGCGGCTTACCTGAGAACTATGAGTACCCCTTCTATGCAAACTTCATGAAGCATGTATTTCGCTACACTCTGCCATCCTTCCTCGTCCCGATGATTCTCGCTGATAATGGCATGGGGTTGATTGACCCTGATAACCCGTTAGCGCGTGAGAAATTCAAGCCTCACCAGCTGGTGGATGCCTACGGCTCTTTCACGAATAAATCGGGTAAGCCCTATATCGAATGCGAAGTCAAGTGGCATCCACCCGCTTCAATGAAAAACCCCAATGATCATGGCTATTTTCTCTACGATGGCGACGGCAAAAGTGGTACACCGGATGTATGCGACAAGGTTGGTGCAAAAATTGCGGGTTGGTACTACCACAAACTTATTCCTGAGAAAAAGGTATCGTGGCGCTATCAGCTCCGTCTAGTATATGACGAAGCCGTGCAGGAACTCTCAGAGCACAGCCCAGACACCGAATTCCGCTATGTTTTCTACATGTACCCCGAAACAATAAGCCGCGCTTTAGATGAACTACTTGCGGCGGGCTGTCAAACCATCATCTACCAGAGTATCAACTGCCCCGTGTACACCGATTTTGAAGATTATGGCTACGTGCTGCCCATGCTACACGAATATATCGCCGAGCGGGCGCGCATAATAATGGCTGACCAACTCGGCAACCAACCACCGATGCGGGAAGCCTATTTACAGATTCTGCGGGACCAGTTGGCAGGCATTCCTCAAAGATCCAGCGTTCTGGTCATCCTTTCAAGACACGGGCATCCGTTTAAAAAAGAGACACAGGACACACTCGCCCAGTTATATCGCCAACCGCTGGAGCAGGGTGTGCGCCAGATTATGGCAGAGCGTGCAGCGAAATGGGATGTCTTATGGTCATTCGATGACTATGCTGACGAATACTGGGACCCAAAACGCCTTAAATACGAGACTAAAGCCGCCTACAGAAGAGCCATTGCGGAAGGCTACGAGTACGCAATCGAACTACCCACCGAGTTCCCGGCGGAAAACACTGACCTCATGGTTTTCCACGCCATGAAAAAATTCACCGCCTTCTCCGAGTATAACTGCAACCAGCCTATTCCTTACCCTGATTGGGATAAACCATTAGTGCGCACCTTTAGAGAAGGAAAGACTACCGGCATTTATGCAGGCTGTCCAGTTGGGCCATATAGGAAATATGTTGTGGATGCCTTAGTGGGGTCGCTTTCTCCTTTTTTAAAAAAAGGATAGCGTGAACGCGTTAGTCGTGTCTCAGAGCCTCGATCGGGTCCATTCTCGATGCTCTCCTCGCAGGATAAATTCCAGCGAATAGACTCACAAATATTGCGAAGAGCAGTATCTGCAACACATTCTCGATGCTAATCATTGGCTGATAGGAGAAGTTGGTCATCTGACTCATGCTATAGAATGCACCACCCTCAGCGCCGGTTTGGGGGCTCATGGAGAACCCGCCGCTCTGACTGATGGTCTCGAAGGTCTGATTCTGGCTGCTCGACAGGATCTGTGGTAGGGCGTAGGATACCCCGCCGCCAAGTATCAGGCCTAGCACACCCCCGATGATCCCCAGGAATAATGCCTCAGATAGGAAGATCGCCAGTACCTCCCTGCCTCTGAATCCAAGGGCCTTCATCACGCCGATCTCTCTCGTCCTCTCGATGACGGAGACCACCATAATGTTCATGATGCCAAGGCCCGCCACTAATAGGGAAATTCCAGCGATCGCGCCCAGTAATATCCCGAGGGCGTTTGTTATGATCGTCGCTATCTGAGCAATCTGTTGAATCGACAAGATGTTTAGATTTGTACCATAGATTATTCTGATGTTCGCGATGACGTCGTTTATTGTAGTTGGGTCATAAGTCTTAACGATGATCATGCTGTAAGATTGGCGATTTGTTAGCATCTGGGCTCCCCTCGTCGAGGTGAAGAGGCTGTCATCTACTGAGAAAAGAGTTGAGGCGCCATAGTTGGCAAATGATCCGACTACGTTCAGTACCTTCCTTACTGGTTCTCGTCCCCCAAGTTCCAGTGTCACACTCTGATCAATGTTTAGGAACGGTGTGGAGAGATCCTGTGGATATCTTACATTGTGGCCCGCAACAACCTCCGAAAAATTATTATCACCGCATAGTCGACCGTCCTGTAGTTTTAGCCCTGGGAAGAGTAGCTCGAGGTAGTATTGGTCCAAGCCCAAGATGTTCATCGTCCTAGTTCCCCCCAGGCCGTAAACCTTCACGCTTGCCGCGGTGACGGGTATAACGTACTGGACGCCTCCTATCTGGGTTAACCTATTCAGGTCGCTTTGCGTTAGAAGAACTGAACTTGTCTGGGGTCTTATCGTGATGGTGTTCGAGCCGAGTTTATCAACCTCGGCTAGTATACCCATTTGGATGCCTTGAGTCTGAGAAATTAGGGCTATTAGCGCCGCTGATCCGACCATTATTCCCAGAACTGTCAGAGCGGATCTCAGCTTCCTCTGCCGTATGCCCCTGAATCCCCAGATTAAGATGTCGGATACTCTCACTTTGCACGCCTTCTGCTTAGGATGATGTAGGCGACAACTAGGACAATTGACAAGGCCGCTGGTATGGGCAGGTACTGCATGAGGGGACTAGTCTGCTGCTGGGGCTGCGGTGTGGTGGATCCGGATTGCTCTGTTTGACTCAGAAGTGTGATCCTGACTGGGATAGTAATTTTTTCAGAATATGTCTGAGACGTGCTGAGACGGTAGCTGTACTCCACCTCAATCGGGTAGGTCTGGTTCTTGACGTCGCCCGCGATGTAAGTCATTGTGATTGAGGAAGGGACGTTGACGGATAGGTCGCCGATGAACATTGTGCTATTGCTCAGCGGTTTCATATAGGGATTCGTCTTGGGCGTGATTATTACGCTCTGGGCGGTGGTCGTTCCGAGGTTGATGATTGTGGAGGTTATTGAGAAGGTTTTACCCGGTGTGATTTTTGGGGGATATGTTGAGGCGTCGAGGGCTGTTATTGCTACGCTGCCGAATACGACGACACCGATTTCATGAGTATCCTGTTTTTGTCTATAATCTGAGTCAATGTAGCTGACTGACACGGGTATGTTGTATGTCGCACCCGTTGCGGCTGTGGTTATGAACAGTTTTATGGGTATATCATAGGATTTCCCAGGGTCTATTCCATCTATGTTCCAAGGGCCGCTCGTCCCTATCAGTGCGATTGACTGTGTGTTGGGTGTTTTCAGCGACACGAGGATGTTCCTCGCTCTATCATCTCCGGTGTTTGTAATCGTGAGGACCCTGCTGTTTGTCGTGCCCGATGCTAGGTTTTGGTCGTCTAGTTTTGCGCTTAATATTGCGCCTTGGCTCTTCGGGAACGGGACGCCCAGAGAGATGTATCTTCCGATCTGTTTCTGGCTTATGTTGTCAGAGTATTTTATCGATAATGTGATTAGGTATACGTTACCCGCCGAGAATGGTGCTGCGAATATTTCAAGAGGTATAGTTGTTGTCTGATTATTACCCAGGCTGTCTATCACCCAGTTACCATCGCTGTTTCTAAGAGTTAGAGGAGATGAGGCTCCCCCGCTGGGTAGAGTCATCGACACTTCTATGTTGATTGCCTCAGAGTCCCCTTGGTTATGTAAATTCAATAAAACGGTTGTGTTTTTCCCGGAGGTTATGCTGTTTGTAGACGTTGTGATGTCTAGTATGGCTCCGGTTTCGGTTAGTGAATCTATGGTGAATCCTATGTTCCTCGTATCAACGTATTCGCCGCCAGCTGTATAGTATATGTCAACCTTGACCAGGTATATGCTGTTGGCCGATTTTGGGTTGACAAAGATGTTTTCCGTTATGCTCAAGGTTTGGCTGGTTATTATCTCGTTTATGTAGTGTCTTCCGTCGCCGTTGATTATGTACATTGGGGCCTCGTTTAGTTGTTGAGAGGATGGCATATTGATCGTTAGTATTATTGATTTTAGGTCCTGGTTACCCGTGTTTTTAAGGGTGAATTTTACTTTGTTAGGTTGTCCGGGTTTTAAATTCTGGATGTCGGTGGTTAGCAGCAGCCCGTTATAGCTCTGCCCTTGTGCCAATACGTTACTGATGCACACACTTGTTGATGTGAGCAACCATAGGATAACTAGAAGAGATATTTTCCTCTTGATCCCATTCTTTTTCACCATATTTGCTTCATTGATGCTATACATTATTGTTAATCTCCCTCTCGATCAATCCATCTCTCACCATAATCACCCTGTTACAATAATTTGTTAACTCCAGGTTGTGGGTGACCATGATTATCGACACTCCGCTTTCCGAGTTTAACCTGTGAAAAATATCCATCAGGTTCCTCGAAGACTCCGAGTCGAGGTTTCCTGTTGGCTCATCGGCTAGGATAATTTTCGGGTCGTTGATTAGGGCTCTCGCGACAGCGACTCTCTGCTGCTGCCCCCCACTTAGTTCCGTTGGCCTATTCCTCTCGAAGCCCTCGAGTCCGACCCTAGCCAAGGTCTCCTTCGCTTTCTTGATGCGCTCTAGGCCGGGTATACCTGCTGCGACGAGTGGGACCTCGACATTCTGGAGTGCATTCAAGTATGTTAGCAGGTTGAAGGTTTGAAACACGAAGCCGAGTTTCCTGTTTCTGAGAATTGCTAGCCCGTCTGCATTTAGGGTCGAGATGTCAACGCCGTCGATGAGTACAGAGCCTTTTGTTGGTCTATCTAGGGCTCCAAACAGATTCATTAGTGTTGATTTTCCGCTGCCCGAGGGGCCGGCAATGGCTAGGAAGTCTCCTTGTTTGATGGCGATGTTGACGCCCCTTAGTGCTGGGAACTCTATCTTACCAAGTCGATAGATCTTCACCAGATCAATGGCTTTGATAACCTCATCTTTAGCCGTCGAGTTCTCAGCCAATCACTGTTCAGCTCCATCCTTAGTGGGTTGTAGATCTAGTTCCTTGAGTAGCTTCTTTTTAACTCCGAATAGCTGAGCGAATGGCTGCATAAAAGTGTGAATAATTGCAGGGGCGATAATGCTTCCACTTAGTAGAAAGGCTGCGGAGGAAATTGCATCCAAGATTAGCAGGCCGATTGATGTGGATATCATTTCCCCGAATGCCCTTTGACCATGCTCAACGCTGGGGAACATGTAGTGGGAGAGAATGTGTAATAGCCACCTTAACAGCACGGCTGATACTAGGACTACTGGGGTTGCTAGGTTCAATGAGGTGAACAATTTGATCGACAGGGGTAGGATGGCGCCGCTCCAGTAGGGCTCAGCTATGAAGCCATCGAGTCCACCTATCATCTGCACCTTCCACATGTCGTTGAACTGCTGAACCGTTTGTATGTCTTTCATCATCATTTTCCTAAGCGGGATAGGCAGCAGTTCCCCCGCGCCTAACATAACCGATACGATGAGCCCGATTATGATCCCGTTTAACAGTGTATCTGCTCTGAATCCCATTTCATAATAGGTTAGCCAGTCTAAGCCCAGTGGGGAGACTAGTATAGTGATTAAAATCATCCAAACGGTGTAGCCGATCATTATGGCCCATAATTTTTTTGATACCTTCATACTCTTCACCTACTCTATTCTTATTTCCCCCGAGTCGCCGTCGATCATGACTTGTGTGCCATCTTTTAGGTTGAGTGCACCTTTTACAGATACGACGGCGGGTATTCTGTATTCTCTGGCGATGATTGCACAGTGGGAGAGCATGCCTCCCGACTCTGATATTATTCCCTTGACTTTGTGAAATAGTGTTGTCCAGGAAACATCGGAATAGGGAATCACTATAATGTCCCCTTCATTTACTTTGTGGGCGTCCTCGAAGTTTCTGACTATTTTCGCGGTGCCTGATACTCTGCCTCCGGAGGCGGATATCCCCCTTAGTATTCGGGGGTTTGCGAGTTCTATTGTTATCTGGGGTTCCTCATCGGTGAATATCAGTTCCGGGGGCACGATATCTCTGACTCTTTCAATTTCCCATCTTCTCCTAGCTATCCTTGAGTCGTAATCAAGGTCGTTTCCTTTAATTATGGCTTTGATTTCAACGTATGATAGATAGAAGATGTCGTCTTCTTTTTTAATAATGCCATCAGTGACTAATTTTTTAGATATGCTCAGAAATAGGGGTCTAAGGTAGCTGTAATTCTTAGTATATAGGTAGGTTACAGTTTCTCTAAATAGTTTGTATTTGTATGTGATGTTATTTTCGTCCACAATTGTTTTGGGTGGCTCAAATTTATCGGTGGCTACCGGGAATTTTTTGATTAGTGTTATGACTTGAGTTGGTTTTTCTCGCCAAGTGATGTAAGATAGGTCGTTAGAGTGTTCGCTGTAGTGCCCAAAGTCTTCTAAAAATGCATTAAATTCTTCCCTGAACTTCCCATAGGACTCACTTATTTCCACTTTATCCCAGTTTACTTCCTCTTCGACTAATGATTTTTCCTTATTAGATAATTTTTGGTATAGATTATAGAGTTTACCAATTCTCTTATTTGAGTCATAATTAGTGTCAATTTTTATGTCTTTATTCTTACTCATCATTGAAAACATGGAATAGATTAGCTGTGTTAATGTAACGATATACGATGACTTTGCACCAATTTCAATTAATTTCTCTATTAAGTCAAATTTTTCCTCAATATTCAATTCATCAGGGTCAAAGTTTCTTATCGATCTCAAAAATATCTTCTGCTCAATTATGTATCTATTGATTCTGCGGGGAAGTGTTGTGATTCCCATCGAGAATGCGCTTACTCTACCAGCGTATCGTAGGGTCCTCAGACTGGGTTTGAACGACGGTTTTTCTTCGCCTGGTACCTCTACACCAATCATGAGTTCTATTGACTCGCGGGGCATACCCAGGAGGCTAAACAGGTCTCCAAATAGACCCATATTAAAGTAAGCTCTAAAGTAAAATTGCTTGACGAGCTTCGCGTTTAACTTATCCATCGAGCTGCCGAATAGATCTCTGAGGATCATTTTCCAAGACTTTTCGTTTATTGGGATGTTGATGGACCAGACTAAGGGTAAGATCACCCCTGGTATCATTTCTCGAGATATCTTATTGGAGTAGAGTTTTAGGCCTGTAAGGGTGGTTATTTCTCTGAGCTGTATCCAGTATACATCTTTTCCATCGTAGGCAAATTCTAGGTCGACGGGTTTTCCATATTTTTTCTGGATTATCTTTGCCTCTGAGATGAGTTGCTTAATGATTTTTTCATCGATTGATGGGTTCTCGGGTTTTTCTCTCCATGCCCCCCATTTGCTGACCCATCTATCTGGGGTGATGCCGTCTTGTACGAGGGAGGTCCCTAAGCCTTTGACGACCTCGACTACGACCTCATCGAGTCCGGTGATGGGGTTTTTTGTGAATATTACGCCCGAGTATTTTGCTTTAACCATCTCCTGAATGATGACGGATATTTTTATCGGGTCCTTTTTTCTAGAGACGTTTTCCTCATAGTTTATGACACTACTATTTTCCACTGAATCCCATATCTCTATTATTGCGTTAATTATTTCAACAACATTTTTTGTGTTTAACACTGTTTTGAATTGACCCGCGTATGAGTGTTGGCTGGAGTCCTCGATGTTTGTTGATGATCTCACAGCGTAACTCTTGTTTTTCAATAGTAGAAGGTCAAGTTCTTGTTCGATTCTTGTTAGTGTGTCTTCAACACCCAGCTTATAGTCCTCGTAAGCATCTACGCCTAGCACATATCCTAGGGGGACGTTGAATCCCTGCTTATGTAAAAAATTTAGATTCAGAGCCTTATTTCCTAAATATTCTTTACCCCTGAAAAGTTCCTTAACATATTTCGGGGCATCAGACATATGACTTTACTTACAATCCATGGTTTAATAATTAACGCAGTAATATTCAGAAACAATAATTTACACAAGCTGTAGATCTCTCGCATATCCTTGGCGAGATCGAATTATCCTAGTATCCAGCTTAAAATGCTAATTCTCTCCTTCGTTGTTATTGGCTTTGTCGAGCGCGAAATATTCACAGCCCCATCTTCGTCGGGTAATGTATTCTTGATCACCTTGTCGATAAAGTATGCTCGCGC
>CAZIKD010000013.1:11838-15009 GCA_964539725.1 uncultured Candidatus Bathyarchaeia archaeon
GCGCGCGCGACGCGCGGATAAAAAAAAGAAATGGAATTTAAAGCGACTCGGGTGCGCAGAGATTCTCCGCTTTAGCCGCCGCTCTTCCACAGCCCTTGCATATATACTTAGGGTTCTTCACAAGGGGCTTAAGCTTCTCAGTCGGGGTCTTATCCTCGACCATCTTACATAGATGTTTCTCATGTCCGGGGTGGGGTTGTGCTTTCGACATAACATTCACCAATAATTCACTCGTAACAGCGGGATATAATCATTGGCTAATAGGGCATGCGATCGCGCGCACGGCGATTTAGAAGGGGGCATATATGCCTATGAAAACCAGCCACGCGAGCACTGACTTGGCTACGAGACTCAGAATAATATAGACTCTTTCCCCAAATAGGTAGTCCCTCCATTTGCTGACGCCCATGTATTGAAGAATCATGTTTACGGAAAAGGTGTTGAACATGATGAAGTAAATTATAAGTGTTAGGTAGACGAAGGTAGGTGGCTTAGTCTCCGCCGAATTCAGCGCAGCGATAAAGTAGGCCGCGGTCACGACCCAGGGCGTAAAGCCCGATATGCATCCTAGGAGATAGGGTGACCAATCTGTCTTTTTCGTGTACTGGTTGATCTTTTCCATCAGGTAGCCGAACATTATCATCATGGCGTTTAGGACAAATATCATCACGAGTGACCATAGGTCCCAGACGCCGACAAAGGTTGAGAGGAACGCCAGCATTATTGAGCTGGATAAAGCGTATTCGTACCACCTGTAGGGGTTCATCCCCTTCTTGAGGTTCTCCTCGTAATGCGTCGTCTTGAGGAACGCTATGATGAAGTGGGCTGCCGCGGATATGAGTAGGAAGGATGAGAGTATGACTCCGAGGTATCCTAGTTTGAATGCCACCTGTGGGTCGGGTAGTACTTGGAATTTAAATGGGATTAGTGATATTATCTTGAATTTTAAGTAGAAGGTGTAGATTTCCCGGTTCCATGTTATTAGCAGGCCTAGGCTTAGCATTGCTACGCCTTGGATGAGATGCAGGATCCCGGCAGCGATGTTGAGTTTTCTGAGCCCACTCAAGCTTATAGGGGATTTGGAGATGTATTCTCTTCTCAAGTCGTTGTCCATAACGAGAACGCCTTGAGGAGACACTTGTTTGGCCCTTAATTAAGTATGCATTGTTAACCTGTATGCAGGATTTCAGTCTCAAGCAGGATGCGCGTATATGCACGCGGGTTTAATCAGCTTAAACATCTCTCTTTATGTTTTTTATGTGCGCGGATTACTTATTCAGAACGTATTCACGTGGGGTCCCCATCTCTACGACTCTATAATCCCTTCCTGACGATTGGAGGTGAATCTTAATCACTGCTTCATCCAGCTCCACATATCTATCAAACAACAACCTGTCCCCAAACCGTAGCGCCTCAAGGACGAGAGGCATCTCACTCAAGAATATCGATTCCCTCATCGATGACCCTCCAAAGATCAGGCCCCCACTGACGTGACAGTAGACATCAAGTGAGTATGATGTATCCTGCTTGATCCACTCCGCAAGGACCTCATCCCTCATAAGTCGGGTATACCAACCCGAGATCTGTCTCCGATTATACTCTGAGTCGATTGTCAGGACGAGTTCCCCCGTTGCATCCGAGTGGGTCAGAGTATATCTTCTCGGGGTGATGGGATCTGTCTCAGTTACATCTCCTGAGATGATGACCTTCAGTTTTTCAGGTATCAGTCGACTCATTTACGCATCACTGGGTATTAGTCGCAATAGGACTTTATCATGCTGTTAAAGAAGCATTACACGCGCTAGGTTTCCCTCGTCCACCTGCTGAAGATGATGGTTACCGATAGGCTTAGTGAACATGTTTGCTCCAAATTCTGAGAACACCCAGTTTTTGATTACTAATCATCCAAAGGCGCGCGCTTATGCCAGCGTCATGCGCGTAATTTGTTCTGATTAAAAGCCATCGGCCTTCCCGAGCCTCCTCGGATCGGCGACTCCGCCGAGCTTCCCGCTACTGCGATCCCTCCACACCAGTTGAATCGACCCCATCCTCCAATCATACTCCCCCGCGGGCTTGACGACAACCCCTAGACGAAGCAGGTCCTCTACAACCCTCTTACTGATCCGGTTCTCAACCTCGAGGCCTCCATCCTCCCCGAGGGGCCAGAACCTCGGCGCATCAACAGCCGCGTATGGGCTCATCTTGTACTCGAGCATGTTTAGGAGCGTGACAGGGACCGTAAAGATACAGTCACCGGGGCTACCGAGAGACATCCAGGGCACACCATCCCTCAAAACCATTGTGCTCGCTATAGCATGCCGAGTCCTCGCACCAGGCTCCACAACCGTTCCAAACCTGCCTGTCCCAGTCACATCGCCGGTGCTGATCGTGGTTCCACCACACTTCACCCCATCGATAACCAACCCAGGTATACCGCCGCCGTTCCCCGTGTTCATCATCTGAACCCAGTTACCCTCAGCATCCACCACACTGAGCTCACAACTATCATGAGGCTTCCTATCCCCCACTGGCAGACCCGCCTCGAGGCTCGCCCTCGAGAGGTTCACCCTAAGCCAGTCGGACAGATCCACCCTGGGTCGGCTTCCCCTGTAGAGTGCGGCGATCATCCGGTGATAATCCTTCGAGAGAAGAACGTCAACTGGTACGTCGTAGAATTGTGGATCATGCATCAGCCCCTTCTCGGTGTGTGCCCTAGCCAGAGCCCAAGCTATCAGCTTCAGGGTCTCCGCTGAATCCGTGTAATGGCCCATCTCCCTAAGGTCAAATTCCTCGAGAACTCCCATGATGAGCCCCGAATAGAGGCCACCCCTCTGGGGCGGGGGCATGCCGAGGATCTCATCTTCCCCATACCTGAATACGATGGGCTTGTACCACATGGCCTCAAAGGAGGCCACCTGATCCAAGGTTATCCCCCAGCCGAGCCTATTACCCTCCTCAACGAGCCTCTTCGCCCAGCCACCCTTAGTGAAGTACTCGGGGCCCTCATCCCTTAGTCTTTCCAGAGTCCTAGCCAGCTCAGGCACCGCCCACCTCTCACCAGCTGGGACGAGGAAGCCATCCGGGCAGAAGAACCTCCTCGAGGACGGGAAGTAGGTCCTGTAGGCGAGGCTAGCGTGGAAGTAACCATACTGCCACGGGGTAACTATCGGC
>CAZIKD010000013.1:15109-16322 GCA_964539725.1 uncultured Candidatus Bathyarchaeia archaeon
CTGCGGACTCACACAGCTCACGCCAACTCATGGTACCGAACCTATCAAGCATCGAGGCTAACCCCGGTATGAATCCGGGTATGCATGCGGCGCTCGAGGGGGCGTAGGGGTTCGGGTGGAAAGGCCTCAGATCCGAGGGGAGCTCGGCACAGGCATCGACGAAGTGAGCCCGCCCTTCATCATTCACCCAAAAAGAGAGCCGCGACGGTCCCTGCGTGATTAGTCATATGTGGCTCATATACGGGTTGTACGAGGCTCCCAGCGACAGCCGCATCAACCGCGTTACCACTAGCCTCCAATACATCAACCATGACCCTAGTCACAGCGGGGTGGCTACTGCTCACCATCGCCTTGTTCCCATAGGCTACGGGTTTAGGCCCCTGCCTAGGCATCGATTCAGACATGGGTAACTGTTAAAAGATCAGATAATATAAAATGGAGACATCATGACTCACGCCCAAGACATCGAGTCATCATTGTAGAGGTAGAGATCATCGCGCGCGCGAGGATCCTGAATTGATCCCCTGCTTCGTCGAGGCGGCTAAGGCACTTGAGGCAAGGGGGGTGAAGGCGATAGTGGGTGATTGCGGCTTCATAGCTTCCTATCAAGAGGTTATTTCAGGGGCAGTTTCAATACCCGTCGCCAGCTCCAGCCTGCTTCTCGTGCCCCTCGCATACCACCTTATGGCAAAAGACAAGAGAATAGGCATCATTACCGCGGAGGCCAAGACCCTCTCTGAAAGGCATTTCCGAGCTGTGGGCTGGAGCAGCGAGGATATTCCAATCGTGGTAAGGGGGATGGACGAGTATCCTGACGATTGCTGGCAACCATTTACGGACCACTCAAAAATGGAGAAAAATATCATCGAGCTTGTGCAATCACTTCTGAAGGAGAGTCTCGACGTAGGGGCACTCGTCCTCGAATGTACTGTAATTCAACCATATTCGCGGGTGATACAAGACGCAACGGGCTTACCTGTCTACGACATCACAACATTAGCCAAGCTGGTATACACCGCGGTGAACCCGCAGGGATATTTTGAAAGAGGCCACCAGAAATAAAAAATCGCGCAGTCGTCCATGCGAATCTCATCGTCAAATTAGCTTGATTTGAGGCTCCAAGGATACCTTGGCTTTGATTGACTGCCAGACTAGGCTATACTTCTCAGCCAACTCAAGAGCGCGCCACACCCTCTTCTCCCTACATCCACGA
>CAZIKD010000014.1:0-16317 GCA_964539725.1 uncultured Candidatus Bathyarchaeia archaeon
CGGAGCAGGTTTCACGTCCGGCAGTCCAGATAGCCAACCCCATTGAGGAGGAGAAACTGAAGCGGGCGATTCAGATGATTAGCGAGCTGAGGCTCGGTTCCGCCATCACTGACATCGGCGGAGGTGGTTTGAGCTGCGGTGTCTGCGAGACCGCCGATAAGTATGATCTCGGTGTCGAAGTTAACCTCGACAAGATACCACTCAAGGCCGCGAAGATGGCGCCCTGGGAGATTTGGATCTCTGAGAGCCAGGAGAGGATGCTTCTCGTAGTGCCACCTGAGAACCTAGAGCGTGTCCTCAAGATATTCGGGGATGAACAGACGGAAGCAAACGCGATCGGTAGATACAATGGATCTGGGGCGGCGAAGCTTAGCTATGGGGGTATCAAGGTCGCTGAGATCGACCTCAAGTCGCTGTTCAACCCTCCGAAGACGACGAGGATCGCTATTTGGACCGAACCAACGCTTGTCGAACCCATCTTCGACCAGCCGAAAAACCTTGGAAAAGTACTGCTCAAACTCCTCGCCAGTTATAATATAGCGAGTAAGGAGAAAGTCGTGCGCCGCTACGACCAAGAGGTAAAGGGGCAAACAGTCGTGAAGCCGATGCAGGGCTGGAATGCGGGTCCCAGCGACAGTGCGGTGATCAAGCCCCTCATCGACTCGATGGTTGGGATATCGGTCTCTTCAGGTATCAATCCAAGGTATGGCAAGATAAGCCCATACTGGATGGCTGCGAGTGTCATCGATGAGGCTATAAGGAACAACGTCGCCATCGGCGGAAGGAGGATAGCCCTTCTCGATAATTTCACTTGGGGTAGCCCCGAGTACAAGGACAGGATCGGTAGTCTCGTCGAGGCATGCAAGGCGTGCTACGACTTCGGCGTCGCATACGGGACACCTTTCATCTCCGGAAAGGACAGCCTCTACAACGAGTCACCGCTAGGCCCCGTCGTGCCGACGCTCCTAATCACCGCCTTGGGTATTGTGCCAAGCGTCGAAGGGGTTGTCACGATGGATCTGAAGGAGGCGGGCAATAGGCTCTACATCGTGGGGGAGACCGCGCACGAGTTAGGCGGCTCAGAGTACTATCACTCGATGGGTCACCTAGGCTCGTCGGTGCCCAAGCTCGACGCATCGAAGACCTCGACCACATATAGACGGTTGACCGCCGCGATCGATGCAGGGTACGTTAGGAGTTGCCACGACGTCTCCGAGGGTGGGCTTGCCGTCTCGCTTGCAGAGATGGCTTTCACGGGCGGTCTCGGGCTGGATGTCGACCTGGTAAAAGTGCCCGTAGTCGATGAGATGCGTGACGATTATCTTCTCTTCAGCGAGTCTAACGGTCGCCTCCTTGTCGAGGTCTGCGAGGATGCCGCGGGTGTCTTTGAGGACCTCATGAAAGGTTCTACGATTGCCTTGATAGGCTCCGTCATGAAGGATCCTCGACTCAGTGTGAGAAAGGCGGGCAAGAAGCTTATAGATTTGGCCAACGAGGAGACGATTCGAGCGTGGAAGACTCCCCTGGAGGCTAAGCGATGAAGCGTGAAGATATCCGGGTTTTGCTCATGCGGGCACCTGGCACCAACTGTGACCTCGAGACTGTACGCGCCTTCCGGGACCTCGGCGTACAAGCGGACCTAGTTCACACCCAAGAGGTTTTCAAGAAAAAGAACCTCCTCGATTTTAATGTCCTCGTCTTCCCCGGCGGTTTTAGCTACGGTGACTACGTGCGTAGCGGCGCCATCTGGGCGAAGGAGTGCGAGTACAGGATAGGGCCTGAGCTGGAGAGATTCGTTGATGAGGGGCGGCCCGTGCTTGGTGTCTGTAACGGATTCCAGCAGCTTGTCGAGCTAGGTTTCCTGCCTGCCTTTGAGGGGAAGTCGAAGTACCCGCAGGCAGCGCTGGCGAACAGTAGCCATGGTTACCAGAACCGGTGGATCAGGATGAGGTATGTGGGCCGTGGGAGCTGCGGTATGATGGGTTACCTTGAGTCGGGACAGGTTATCGCTTGTCCAGTGGCGCATGGGGAGGGGCGCTTCGTCTTCCCAAAGGAGGGGGAGGAGGAGATGCTTGGGAGCCTATACGACCGGGACATGTTAGTGTGGCGCTACGTAAAGGCAGATGGGGGCTTCGCGGAGGGGAGCTGGCCAGAGAATCCGAATGGCGCCTTCCACGACATCGCCGGTATCTGCAATCCTGAGGGAACGGTGCTCGGGCTGATGCCCCACCCTGAGAGGGCGTATGATGGGTGGCTGATGCCGGAGTGGACGCGGACAGGAATGAAGAGGTACGGGGACGGGCACGTCTTCTACGAGAGCATCGTCAGGTACACGGAGAGGCGCTTCTAAACTACCCCGAATATGCGCCACTTTAGATAATGAAAAAATTTGTATGAGCCGCTGACCGAGCAAATTTTTTCTAGCTTGCCGCTCTCTTACGTCTATATTCCGTTAGTCTTTCGTTAAGATTCTTCTCCGAGAGGGCGAGTATCTCAACAGCGAGCAGGGCAGCGTTCTTGGCGCCATCGATGCCTACCGTGGCGACTGGGACGCCTGTAGGCATCTGCACGATACTGAGGAGGGCGTCTATGCCTCCAAGTTTTACCTCCTTTGGGACACCAATGACTGGTTTAATAGTCAGGGCGGCGACAGCTCCCGGAAGGGCAGCAGCGAGACCAGCGATGCAGATGAAGACCTGCGCGTCGGTATCATTTACGAACTGGGCAAGAGTCTTTGGGTTCCTGTGAGCGGAGAGGGTCCTTTGATCATATTCTACACCGAATTCTTTCAGGATCGAAGAAGCGGCGTCGCTGAGTTCCTTATCGGAGTCGCTGCCGATGATAATCGCTACCTTTGACATGGGATAGGATCAAACTAGTAAGCATATGAAAGTAGCCCCCTGGAGGTAGGAGTTATATTGTTTAAGCCTGTTTCAATTCGTCCAAGCAGGGTCCGGTTTGCCACGCCTCCCAGAGTTCCTCCGTGGGAACGTCTTAGTGATGACCATTTGCGAATGCATCATGAGGTCAACCGTCGACATCCTCTGGCCATTCCTCAGCCTCTACGTTTTGGAACTCGGAGGCAGCTACCAGACAATCGGTTTAATCATGTCGGGGGCGAGCCTCGGCAGCATGATCCTTTACCCATTAGGTGGATACATCGCGGACTACCAGGGGAGGATAAAACTCATCGGTTACATGACCTTCGTCTACGCCTTGGCTTTCCTGATCACCGGGCTCGGCGACTCGTGGCAGTGGCTCGCGCTCGGGCTGTTCCTCCAGAATCTGACCACCTTCTACTGGCCTGCAATACAGGCGCTTATGGCTGATTCTATACCCTCGAAGCAGCGTGGGATAGGTTTCGCAGTCGTCGAAGCGATCCCCACGGGGTTCGGCCTCATCGCCCCAGTGGCTGGTGCCTGGCTGATCAGCTCACTCGGGATGAGAACCGCCATGAAGGGATTATTCATCAGTTCCTTCATAATCACGTCAGTTCTCGCCCTCTTCAGGCTGAAGTTCCTGAAAGAAACCGTCGAGAATCCGAAGAGGCTAGATCTATCACCCCGTGGTGTGCTGAGACTCGTCACCGAATCCTACAGGGGCGCCTTCAAAGTGTTATCGGGAATAACCAGGGAGCTTTGGGTGCTCTCCATACTCGTCACCATCCTCGTCTTCTCAGCTTCCTTCGCTAGCAGCTTCTGGGTGATTCGCGCCACACAGGTCATTGGTTTGAGCTTACAGGAGTGGGCGACGGTTATTCTTGCCTCAGGAATCGTTGGGGTCATCCTCGGAATACCCGCTGGTAAGATAATAGATCTGCTTTCCAAGAGGAGAGTAGTTGGAGTTTGCATAATTCTAGGCGCAGTTTTCTCATTCTTGTTTTTGAGAGCGTCCAGTTTCACCGAGGTCCTTTCGTTAGCAATTGCTGCAGCGGCTGTAGACTCCTTCCTAAACCCCTCTCTCCGGAGCCTCTTCGCTGACTTGACTCCCCGCAGTATTCGGGGGAGGGCCATGGCACTGGTCGGTGGTGGCGGCCTGAACCTATTGAGGAATGTATATGCCAGCAGTATACTTGTGAAGTTGTTTCAGACTACGGGGACCTTTCTCAGCGGATATATCTATGGGCTCGACGACTCGTTGCCTTGGGTCATACTCTCTGTATCGATGCTCGCCATAGGGCTTGGATTACTTTTCGTGGTGTCGGACCCTGAGAAACCCGAGGAGTGAATCACTGGTTTGGGAACACTCATCCCGCGAGCCAGTAGACCATTGGCAATGGGAGTCCTTGGGTATCGTCACCTCCCCGATAGGCATCCTCTTCGTCCTTGTAGGTGTGTTCATCGACGCCCCTTTCATAAAGGAGATACTCGATGAGATCGAGTATCTTAGGAAGAATAGACGGATCATGGGGATGACCATAGCACTCATTGGCTTTGTCCTGATGGCACTAAGCTAGTCATCGTAGGAGTGATTAATGCCTATAGCTCCTCCTAAGCCATGCCCAGTGTAGCTCTTGTAACTACTCTTCATGACTCGAGTGGATGGTGCATCGGACCACTCAGAGAGCATGCGTCGCTGTTGGATGAGCTCTACGAACGTCGCTTAGTGGTCGCTACGAGGAGCACAGGCTTAGATGTCATTAAGGCTCTCCAGGAAACGGGGTGGACGCTCGTCTCACCGAGGAGTAACGTGGGCGTTGAGTATATCACAGATTCCCGCAGGAGAGTGCTAAAAGCTGGGCTAGACTCAGGCTCTGTATTTATGCACCTTGTAGATATGGATCGTCTCCTTCACTGGGCTAAGCATTACCCTGAGGAACTTGGTAAGATCACGAAGTTAATCCCTTTACACGAGTTCCTAATAATTGGTAGGACAGGGAGGGCGTTCTTTACTCACCCTCGTAACCAGATGGAGACCGAGGCGCTGGCGAACAAGGTCTTTTCGCTGATTTATGGGCTAGCTGTCGACATAACCGCGGCTTCCCGTGGGGTGTCACGTGGCGCTGCAGAAACCATTCTAAAGAGTTCAAAGGGTAGTTATTTCGACTCCGACTCGGAGTGGCCCACTCTTCTCCTCACCGCGGGTATTGAAATAGGCTACGTAGAAGCGGAGGGGCTTGAGTGGGAGACCCGCCTAAAGAGGAATGAAATGACACTCCCCAACGGCAAGAGAGTCGATGTGAAGGAATACTACGAGTCTAACCCAGAGTCATGGGTATACAGGACGATGCTCGCCCACAGAATAGCTAGGGTGGCCCTCAATACATTTCGAGGAGTTAAAAAAACCTATGTGGATTCGTAGATTCTGCCCTTCTCAGCCTCGCCACGTCTCAACTTGTCCCACATCTGTTTAGCGATGGAGTCCGCCATCGGCGTCGGATAGTCGTTGGTTATGCACCCTAGGCAGAACTGCTCACGGGTCAATCCGGTGCATTTGATGTAATCTTCGATTGTGAGGTAGTTGACGCTGTCCGCGTCCACCTCCATGGCAATTTCCTCCGGAGTCATTTTTGCTCCGATGAGTTGGGAGTAGGTAGCCATATCGATGCCATAGAAACACGGTCCTAGGATGCGTGGGTATGTTATGAAGAGATGTATCTCCCTCGCCCCCGTTGCCTTGAGCCTCTTCACTGTCCCCCTCGTTGTGTCGCCCCTGACAATGCTGTCATCGACGACGGCCAGACTCTTTCCCTTGATGATAGGTTCGAGGATGTTCACCTTCCTGAAGATTACGCTGGCTCTGTCCTCGACGTCGGTTATGAAGGCGCGCTGGGTGACGTACCTATGCCTCCTCGTGGCTCGCTCCCATGGTATCCCCGCCTCCTCGTGGAAGCCGTAAGCGGCATCGTCGGCCGTCTCTGGGAGGCTGACCACTATATCGCACCTCTTCGCCTTCTCGGCGTATATGTTGGCGAGGGCGCGGCCGAAGTCGACGCGAGCCTGGTAGACGAACCTGTCGTCTACTCGGCTGTCGGGGCGCATGAAGTACGCGAACTCGAAGGCGCAGAAGGCGCGTCTATGGCTCTCGACGAGCTGTCTCTTAATGACTTCCCCTTCCTCTACTGCCATGAATTCTCCGGGTCTTAATTCGTGATCCAATTTTATTCCGTTGATGTCGAAGCCTACGCTCTCGGAGCTGAAGGCGTGTACACCCTCCGACTTGCCATAACATAGGGGCTTGACGCCGATTGGGTCCTTGAAAGCGAAGAGGGTGCCGTCGTCGACGATGCCGGTTACGGCGAAGCTCCCGTCTATCCCCCCCATGCAAGCACGGGCAGCCTCTTCGATGCTCCCCGTTTCCTCCAACTTCTGAAGTATGAGTAGGGCTAGGGCGTGGGTGTCCGAGTAGCTTTGATCCACACCCACCCTGTTCTGTAGTTCTCGGACGTTGACTATGTTGCCGTTGAAACTGATGGCTACATTCCTCTTTTCCCCATTTACCTTGATCGGCATCGCGTCCCGCTGCCGGGCCCCCAGTTCGAGGGAGCCCGATGTTGCATAGCGGACGTTTCCAATCCCTATATTCCCTTTAAGGGCCTTGACTTTGAATCCAAAGCCCTGATTCGGGGGGATGAGACCTAGTTGTGTATAGAATTCGATGTCCCCATTCCAGGTGGCAAAGCCGTGGCTCTGGTGCCCCCTGTGGTTTTGAGCCAGCATCCCCCAGTAGAGTGTTTGGAAGACTGCCCCATCCGCAACTTGCGCGCCGAATATACCACACTTCTCGGCTAAGCTCACCCGAGTTCCCTCATCACTTGGTCAACATTCTTTAAACCGAAGTCGCTGAGAGTCTTTTTCCCGCTTAAGACCTCGTAGCTGGCGACGCACCGCATAGCGACCTGCTTGACAACAGGTGTCGGTATCTCGGGAGCGGGGCCGTCTCCCATGTAACTGACCTCGCGGAGGTAGGCGCGTAGGAACTCTTTGTCTAGGCAGTGGGCCTCCTGGGGCTTCCCGGGTTCATAGAATTTCTCGGCCCAGAAGCGAGCAGAGTCGTGGCTTGGGGGCTCATCGATCTGGATCAGTTCACCATCTAGGCGGCCGAACTCTAACTTGAAGTCGGGAATAATGAAGCCGCGGCTCTTGGCATGGCTCTGATAAGCGGTAAAGAGCTTGAGCGTGGCCTCCTCTAGTTTCGCCCACTCGTCCTTATTGACTAGCTTTTGGTCTATGGCCTCCTTCCCGCTGATCTCCGTATCGTGACCTGCTTCCGCCTTTGTTGTAGGAGTGAGTATGACCTCGGGGAGCTTCTCCGCCATCATTAGGCTGTCGGGGAGCTTGACGCCGCTCACGGTCCGCGCCCCGTCCCTGTATGAGCGCCACGCGGAGCCGTATAGGTAGGAGCGGCAGACGAACTCGATGTCTATTCTCTTCGCCTTTCGTACCCGCATCGATCGCTCATCCTCTACTTTGATGAAGTGGTTGGGTATGACCTTCTTTGTCTTGTTGAACCAGAATTCGGCGAGGCGGTTGATGCTCTCCCCCTTATGGGGAATGAGGGTAGGGAAGACGACGTCGTATGCACTTATCCTGTCAGTGGTGACTATCAGCATCTCTTTTCCGAGGTCGTAGACGTCCCTCACCTTACCTCGCCGGGGCTCTACACCTTTTACAGCATCGCTGTGCCTGACGACTTCTACCTTCCCCTTAGCGAGGGGGTCATCGACCATGTAAGCTTCTTTCAACGTGTTCACTGCTCCGATGGTTAACAGGTTAATACTGATACCCGAGGTGCCTTGGTATATCAACTTTCTTTTGACGTGTATATGTTAATTAACATATTTAATACAACAAGTTTGGTTTTTTACACGTGAGGCATAGACTTATACCAGCTCCTCCCTATGTCTCAGCGGTTTGGTCTCCAGTAAGCTGAAGAAGAGGTTTGAGGAGGTCGTGTCCGCAGGTGTTAAACCCTTCACGGACGCTGGGATCACACCCAACACCGTAACAGTCCTTGGTCTCCTGGTCTCCTTCGCCTCGGCTTGGTGCTACTACCGCTGGGCATCTTCGCCGATCCTGTTGCCTGTCGCTGGGGCCTTACTGCTTCTCTCCGGGCTCTTCGATGCAATCGACGGAGTGATAGCAAGAACTACAGGAAAGGTTACAACCTTCGGCGGATTTTTCGACTCGGTTTCCGACCGTTACGCGGACGCTTTAGTGTTAGCGGGTGTCACCCTTGGCGGGCTCTGTAATCCTTTTTATGGATTCGCTGCCCTCATTGGCTCGCTTATGGTTAGTTACACGCGTTCCCGAGCCGAGGCATTGGGTGTAACCATGTCGGGTGTCGGCCTAGCGGAGAGGGCGGAGAGGATGCTGATACTGGTTACCATCACGTTCGCTGCGGTCTTCTGGTTCGATATATTCAACTACGGAGTTATTTTGCTCGCGGTACTCTCCCACCTCACCGTTATACAGAGAACGCTACATTTCCGCAAGAACTCTAGATAGTTAAAGAAACTCACTAAACGGTTTCCCTGAAAAAAGTTAAGCGCTTGGTCCCGATCTCGCCCTGCGACGCCTCGGTACGAACTTGCGCTCTTCCTTACCACGTACCTTGACGACACCGCGATGCACAGCACAACTGATGCAGTAGGTCTTTGTCACCTTAGTGCGCTGAATGGTGGAGCCCTGTGTTTGTAGCTCCTTAAGAAGCCGGGAGTCGACGAGGCTCGTGTAACGAGTTTGCTTCTTCGCCTTGTCGCGGGGCACCAGAGCCCCACAGATGCTGCACTGCACCATTCCGGAGCTCCCCTTGTCGCCCTTACTGCGACCTCCACTGGTCCTCTTCTTCGTCAATTCTGAAACCTCAGCAGATTAGTGAGGCTCCATATTATAAATGCTACTGGTTATGGCTCCATCTCGCTCGACCGCGCGAGTGGTATGAGGGTTTCGAGGATGATCTTGGCGACCATCCCGTAGCCAGCCGCAGTAAGGTGGACGCCATCGTCGGAGTACTCCTTCCTGAGGTTGCCCTCCATGTCCGCGAGTCCGGGGAAGAGGTCGGCGAGGACAACGCCTTTCTCCGTGGCGTGTGCTCTGATCAATTCATTTAAACGTCTTAGCCTCGGACTTGTGAGTCGGGTGGGGGTGAGGGTACAGGCCACCGGCGTCACCCCGATCTCGCGGCATAGAGCATAAAGCTCCATAAGGTTCTTCATGACGAGTTCCGGATCCTTAGCGGCGCCGAGGTCGTTTATCCCCCCCAAGATAACAACGACTTCGGGTTTTTCAGTGACTGCTGTTTGTCTGAGCCTCCAAAGCATCCCATCCATATTGTCACCATTAACGCCTGCGTTGATAACGAAAGCTTGCGTCTGCCCTTTGAATCTACTTCTGAGTAGGGCCTCAAGCTGAGCGGGATAGGGCACTCTCGGATCTAAGGCATAGGGGTCATGGGTCCTGTACCCCAAGGTGAGGCTGTCTCCAAGCGCCACAACGACGAAGAAGCCCTCAGCCATACCAATTACCTCTAAAATGTGATAGGTGCGGGTCGTATAAGCCCACTGCCCCTGAAGGACACCTGTAACCTTCAAAATAACAGTTACTAGGAGCACGCGTAGGGGCTATGGCCTAGTTGAGTGAAGCGATCAGCCAGCGGAGCTCACTAATATAATTCGGGTCGAGCTGATGCTCCACGGCGCCCTCAAGCATTAGTTCCACGTAGCTCCTGGCCGGCGCGTAAGGACCCGTGGGCTTAACGCAGCGGTAGAGGTCGGCGCCGTGCCACCTTCTGTCCTCCCCGAGGACGATGTAGGTCTCCCGGAGGTAATGACCCTGTGGGACACTCTCAATGACGTCGAGTTCCTCCATTTCCTGCTGGTTGACCTCGTAGAGTACGCCGCGGACGAGTTCCCCCGGGGCGTTGACGATGCTGCTTATGCCGCCCTGTCGTTTCTGGCTATAAAATGGAAAGGTGATCCTATAGTTGGGTAACTCCGCTTTCATCTGGAAGACGGCTGTCGGGCAGTACTGCCTCAGGAACTTTGGGGAAAGGTTGGAGCCGTAGGCGAAGTGGAGCATCGCTTGTAATGTACATCGACGAAATTTGAGGTTAACCCCGAAAATCCGCCGCGCGCTCGGGGCGGCATCAGGCTCATGGGCGGTGCATGGGGCACCGGCGTGAAAGCGATGTTGAGTATGACTGCGGGAACCTCCCGAGCGGCTACTTCTACGGGTTAAACTCCATATTTCCCTGGGTGATCCCGTCAGTGAGTCTCGTTTTGCTGAGAGTCCTCTTAATAACACAGATCAAGGAGTCCGTCATCGTTGAGGACTAGATCAGCGTAAGGGCTGCAGCGTAAGCGCCTGTAATCGCTTCGATGTTGGTGTCACCTGTCCCAAGGACGATAACGTCGCCCTCATAAGGCTTAATTTCTTTCTCAAGGAAAATAGTGAGAGGTTGAGTGGGGTCTTTATCAATCCCTGGAATATTGACTCCCAAATTCGTATAGACGATTGTAGTCGCCCCTCTAGCCCCAGAAAGCAACGCGGCGTCCCTCTGCTCAACTCCGAATCGTACCTTCTCCGCCGCCCCCTTGACGAGGACAGCGTAGCTATGCTGTCCCACGACATCGTTTGTCGCAGGGACCTCGACACCGTTGGGTAATAGTGAGTGGATCTCTGATAGGAGTCTCCTTCCCTTCTTTGAAATTGCTATTCCTTTAGGTGATATAATCACGAGTCCTTCTGTCATCAGGTGTCTAGTGAGAGTTCTTACAACCCCCTCCCCGATTCCGAGTCTAGCGCCAAGGGAAGCTCTCCCAATTCCGTTGCCCGAGGAAAGTTCAAGAGCTATCAGAACCTGTGCCTCGCCATAGGAGGGGGATCTTCCGGGGGAGGTCTTTGCCGCGACACGCCTTAGAAGGGGTTTGAAGCTCATCTCTGATCAATAAAGTGGGTTCCCTGCTTAAATCTTGGGTAACATATAAATCACTGGATGGATAATCCAGCTACCATGAATGCGAAGCAGGTAGCGCTAACTGCTGTGATGTCGGCCCTCGCCATCGTAGTTGCTTATAGTAGGGGTCTCGCCGTCTCTAGCCTCCCAGGAATCTTCGAGTTCATGACGGTCCTCATCTTCATCGCTGGATTCTGCTTCGGCTCTCTGGTAGGCGTAAGCGTAGGGATCATTAGTCTGAGTATTTACATGCTCGTTCCATACCCCTTTGCCCACCCGGCCGCATGGCTATACACAATCTCCCCGATACTGCTCTTAGTAATGGCCGCGCTGGGTGCTCTCTTCGGCTTAGCTGGCGCCCTATCATCGAAGTTTCTCAAACCCGCTGGTTGGGGGAGGTTCAGCCTCGGCCTCGCGGTTGCTGGGTTCGCCCTTACACTGACGTACGACCTAGTCTCCAGTCTCGGCTTCGCCCTCGCCTACCCCGCTTTCTCCGACCCAATTCAGGCGATCTACCTTACATTTGTTCCACTCTATTACCCATGGCCACCCATCATCCATACCTTTACTAACACTGTAATTTTCGCCGTCCTAGCACCGCCTCTCATCCAGGGAATTAAGAAGCTCCCGGAAACGTTGAATACGAGTTTGCCCAAGCAGAAAATGGTCGAGTCTTGATCGAGTACTTTCCCGCTGAGGATATCAAGAACAGGGTTGACGAAATTATTGACCTCCTCAGGTTCGACTACGTTAGGGCGGGGAATGTCTACTGCGTCAGGAGCAGGGGAAGTCAATCGAGGAGGACCATAGCCCGCATCCACGGCCTAGGTAGGATCTGGCAACTTGCCATGAAAATCGATGCTACCTACATCATCGAGGTCATATCGGAGCAATTCGATCCACTCAGCAAGGAGGGTCAGGACAGAGTACTAGTCCACGAGCTCCTCCACATCCCACACGGCTTCCAAGGAGGCTTCCGCCATCACAAGGACTACGTCACTAGGGAAAACGTAGATGTATGGTTCAAAAGGCTCCAGGAGAAGCAGAGGGAGCTGAGCTGGGTCAGAAAGGATTAAGCGGAGCGAACTTAAAGCCGTTCATGAATGTACCCAAGCCCTCAGACCATAATCGTCGCGAAGCCCTCGACTCTACGTCAGTTTATGGAAGGGTTAGGCGTTGATGTCCTTTACGCCTATGACCGGCGAGTCATAGTTGTCCTGGTGAATGGGGAGCTGCGCTGGCCCTCTGCGAGGATTAAACCCGGCGACAAAGTCAATTTGTTCCCGATAGTCAGCGGCGGCTAGTCTGTAACCCGAATTAAGAGTCTCTCAGCTTGTTTGTTATAGGCGGCTACGTCTCCCAACCTGTAGGGGTAAGCCAACAGTAGACTGATCCTCCCATAGACATTATGCATGTCTTGGGTCGATTGCTCCACTGAGCCCGATGGGTGGCTGTGGGCCGAGCCGACGATAGAGAAGTCGATGGGGAGCATGTGTATGGGGTAGCTGGCAGATATGCTGTCGGTTGTGGCGAAGGGTGGGAAGAGGTAATCAGTGATGGTGATGACCTCCTTTTTCACCGAACCTCTAAGGAGCAACACGGCCTCCTTCGGGTGCCTCTCCTTGGCAAACGCCAGCATCTCCTCGAGTAGCACTCTATCGACCAATACCTCCATGGCTGAGGTGATCTACTAACAAGCAATTAAAGGCGATTAGTAGCTGATTCACTAGATGGGTAAATGAAAAAGTGATGGTGTTTGGTCAAGACACGTGTGCGATTGGGTGGAACTCAGGATAAGGCTATGCGTGCACTCCATCAGCCAACTCAGAACTTATCTCCGATTCCATCAAATCCTTAACTTCATAAAAGTAAGTAAGAAACTCCGCACCTTTCTCGGTCACGCTGTAAATCTTCCTACCCTTCTTATCAGCATGTAAAGGAAAAGAAACCTCAACAAAGCCTCGATCTTCAAGGGATTGAAGAAGCTGAGTCAGAGGCATCCAAGCGAGACATGTATTTTGCATAATTCTCGTGGGTTTATTGAACCCCCTCTGAATAGTAGATAATATCTCGGCGTGAAGCTCGAATCTTGAGCGCTGCATGTGTGCGATAGACCTCTCTAAAATTCACTTTTAATTTTAAATATAAATAATATGGATTGATAACACATGTCGCGCACGCTTTGACCTACATGGCGAGGTTGTTGGAGGGTGTGACGGCGTTCGTCGATCCCCGTGATACTAGTCAGATCTGCTCTGGCTGCGGCGGGAGGGTGGGGAAGAGTCTGGGTGAGAGGATGCACCGGTGCCTTGCATGTGGGCTTGTCCTCGATAGGGATGCGAACGCTGTGAGGAATGTGCTCAAGAGGGGTCTTGAGATAGGGCGGGGACCGCCCGAATATACGCCTGTTGGAGAGGTGGCCGCTGCCCGGTTCAGTGGGGCTGGGTAAGTCGCCTCGATGAAGCAGGAAGCCTGTGACTTAAGTCATGGGTAGTTCACGAAGAACTACACCAACTTTATGAAAAGTAACAATATTCTGCAAAAGTTAAAAACTACTCCTTAACTCAATTTTAAGTAAATGTCCACATACTCAGAGGCATACCAAGACAAATTTAAACGAAAAGACTGCCCCTTTATCTTAAACTGCGAGATCGAAGTAACTCACGATTTTTTCGCTCGGATGTGTAAGAGGGATAATTATACAGGATGCCAACATTTCGCGAAGAGATTTGGTGAACTCAAAGTTCCAATGTCGTGGCTACAGAGACAAGCGATTGAGCAAATACGAGTACCCGAATCAGATATCGTGGCAGATATTGAATAACAGGAACCTTAGTCATATTCGCTGTAAATTAGTTTAAAAAATGTTAATTCTATCTTTTAAAAATAGTTTATATAAATTTATTTTATTGCGCGCGCGACGAAAATAAGTATCAAGTATTATCAGTGAAGTTATTGTCGGTTAATAACGAGCAGGTAGGTCGAGAATATACAAATGCTAGTATCTCGCCTCTACTTGAAGACCTTAAAGCGCTTGACCTTTTAGCCAAGCGCGCGCGACGCGTTCCCAGCTAGTTCGAGAGGCATTGGCGCTCTACTTTGCTAAGGTTCTGAATGAGCCCCTAGTGGGCGTTGTGAGGAATAAGGCTGGGGAAATGATTCACACTGGCTTGGTACGAGATAACGAAATGCTTCGTGGAATAGAGATTGGTGAGTTGATTCTTGAGCCCCTCGACTAAATTGATCCTTGTTGCGCGCGCATTTTATTATCTAGTGCAACAAAGAGTAAAGGCGATTAGCCTAAAAACCAGTGATCCCCCAATATTTCGGTGGATATTCTGAGCTGCATCGATAAGATACTCAACCGCAGGAGCATAAGGCGGTACAAGAAGGAGCCAGTCCCAGATGAGGTTAAGGCGAAGATACTCGAAGCTGGGCGACAAGCCCCGAGCGCCGCCAATAGACAGCCTTGGCACTTCGTCGTATGCGATGACCAAATCATGAAGGAGAAGCTCTCCAAAGGTAAGTGGTGTGGATTCATTAAGGACTCTTCTTTCACCATAGTAGGAGTTTCCCTCCCATTCGACGAGATCAGCAGGAAATGGGGTGTTGTAGACGTTACCATCGCCCTTCAGAACATGGTTCTAGCAGCTGAGGTACAGGGAGTCGGAAGTTGTTGGATAGGTGACTTCGAGGAGGATAATGTAAAGAAGGTATTAGGGATCCCGTCTGAGGCCAACATCGTGGCCATTCTCCCCTTCGGTCTCCCCGATGAGAAGCCAAGCTCACGCACTAAGAAGCCACTTAGGGAGATAGTTCACAGCAATAGGTGGTGAAGTGCTTGGAGGCGATGGAGGTCATACTCGGAAGACGAAGCATAAGGAAATACAGCGAGGAGGCAGTCATGGACGGGCAGCTGAAGCGTCTTCTCGAGGCTGCTATGGCTGCCCCGAGCGCTCACAACAGGCAACCTTGGCACTTCATTGTGATCAAGGACAGGACCACCCTCTTTGAGATACCCAAGTTCCACAACTATTCCAAGATGCTTGAGCAGGCACCACTCGCCATAGTCGTCTGCGGCGACCTAGAAATCGAAGGTGGGACAGGTTTCTGGGTGCAGGACTGCTCAGCGGCGACACAGAATATACTACTCGCCGCAAAGGCCATAGGCTTGGGAGCCGTCTGGCTTGGTGTATACCCCAACGAAGGTCTCGTCAAGGGAGTGAGGACGCTTCTCAAGATCCCCGATAAGATGATGCCCCTCTGCATAATATCATTAGGGCATCCTCTGGAGGAGAAACCTCCAGGTAACCGCTACAGGGAAGACAGAGTCCACCATAACCGGTGGTAGACTCATTTTTATTTGGCTCCTTTCAACCCCCACAAGATGTTTGCGCTAGAGTTTTTTAGCTTCTAAGCGCTTAGAAGTATCAATTCTTAAAAAGAGGGGGCGCTTCAAGAGACGGTGGGGGCCCGTGGCCAAGCCAGGATAAGGCGCCTAGCCGGTCGCCGCAACCCGACGCCGGCGCGCAGGCCTTCTAAGCCGGAGATCGTGGGTTCGAATCCCTCCGGGCCCGCCACCATTACGCGCGCGTATTAGTGATTGTTTATCGTTACTGCTTTCTTATACCTGCAATTCTTTGTAGGGTAATTGCTGCAGCCCCAAAAGTCTGGAGTCCCCGAACGCAATATCAGATACCCATCGCACATTGGGCATTTACTAGCAGTGAAATCACATTTATCGTTTGAACATTTGTTTTTTCCCTCGCTTTGAACTAAAAATCCTTGTTGGCATGTGGGACAAACCTTAGCTTTGTAATCACAGTAGGGATAATTATTGCATGCATAGAAGGTAGGCCAATCTCCCTCTATCTTGACAATTTGACCAGTTACACACGTTGGGCAGTAGGCCAGACTTTTTTTCGCATTATCTTGAAAGTCCACATCATATTTTTCATTGATTAATTCATCTACGAACGAAGAAGGTCGGCTTTCCTCTGAAAGTAGGTATACGTGTTTCCTCGCTCTGGTAATGGCCACATAGAATAGTCTACGCTCCTCAGCGTTTGGGAAGGAGTCTTTCTCTGCTAGTACGAGGCTAAGTATAGGGTCATCCTCAATGAGGCAAGGAAAACCGTATTTTCCAGAGTTTAGTTTAAAAACTATAGCATATTCGGCTTCGATGCCCTTTGATTTATGGGCAGTGAAATATTCAATATCGAACTTCGGGAATTTGGCTCGAATATCACTATACTCTTCTTGTGAGCGCCTGTTCCGGTATCTTCCAATTATGTAAACTCTGATTTTCTTCTCATCATCATGTTTCAACAAGGCTTCTTTTGCTTCAATATCCTTGAGACACGCCTCGATTGCAGATGTTAAATTTTCTTTCCCAACCCATCCGATTGTTACCGCGGGGGC
>CAZIKD010000015.1:0-15220 GCA_964539725.1 uncultured Candidatus Bathyarchaeia archaeon
GGCTCATCGCCGTAATGACGCAGCGCAACGAGGCTGTCGCCCTCATGAGGGCGGAAATGGGGAGCGATACCATCCTGAAGGAGGAGCATGGTATAGCCGCGATCCTTGAGCGCGTCATAATGCAGAGAGGGACCTATCCCAAGTCGTGGTAGGGGTGTCTGAACACTACTTCTCCAAGAATCCTACATCAACTGAGGAGCGTGGGCTCATCATATCCACTCTCAGAGGAATCAAGATGGAGTTCGTAACGAGTAGCGGTGTCTTCAGCCATAAGCGGATCGATAACGGGACGCGTCTCCTAGTGGAGTTCATGGAGCTTCCTGCCAAGGGGCGACTACTCGATATCGGCTGCGGATACGGTGTAATCGGAACCACGGCGGCGCTAATAAATCCCCTTCTCGAGGTTACGATGACAGACGTAAACGCCCGGGCTGTCGCCCTCGCTGCCGAGAACGTATCCCGAAATAGAGCAAAGAACGCCTCTGCACGACTCGGCAGCCTCTACGAGCCAGTAAATGCAATGAGGTTCGACTTGGTAGTCACAAACCCGCCCATCTCGGCGGGGATAACGAGGGTCGTCGAGCCCATCATTAACGGCGCACCCCTCCACCTTAACTCGGGAGGCTCTCTACAACTCGTCGTCCAGTCAAATAAGGGCGGGAGGACCGTAACTGGCCTCATCGAGGAGGCATTTGGTGAGGCGCAGATCCTCGCCAAAGGCGGCGGCTACAGGGTCCTGAAGGGCGTGAAAAAAGGATAAAGAACTAGTCCTCAAAGGCAAGCTTGCCGAATTTGCTCTCGTCGAGCCCCTTCTCTCCTCGTGCGCGCGTTTCGATTTTATATGATGAAGTACCTAGGGCATATCTCGCCGCCATCGGCCCATAGAGCGGTTTGTATGTTTTTGATACCTGGGATAGCGGCTATCTCCTTGCTGAGTCTCATGAGGTGGTCGAAGTCGTGGATGACGCCTATTGCGAGGAAGTCGTGGTCCCCAACGGTCTTTGTGGCGACTATTATATTGGGCATCCGGATGAGGGTCTTGAGAATGCTGGTTGAGTCGGTCTTGCACTCTCCGCTTGTAGAAACGTCAATGTGGAAGGCGGCCATACCCTCGTAGCCGATCTTTCTCGGCTCGACCACCACTGTGCTACCACGGACGTCACCAGAGTCCTTGAGCCTCTGGAATCTATTTATAATTGTGTCAGGGCTCCTCTCAAGTTCCTTCGCGATCTTCCTGAAACTGGTGCGGGCGTCAACTGTCATGACATCGACGATCCTCTCGTCAATCTCGTCCATCACGCAGCGACCCCCCTGAGACCCTCGAGCTCGAAGTTCTCAGGGCAGAGGAGAATGTCCTCGACCCAGATACTTGTTTTCACGTCCCTGACATCGGGGAGAGCCTTTATCTTCTCTATAAGGGTGTTCAGCTCGTTCATCCCCTCAAGGACGACAACGGTGAAGACGTTCCGCTCGCCTACGCTGGGGGTGCAGAAGACGACACCTGGCTGCCTTCTCAGCTGCTCGACGACGAATGGGGTGCGAACGGGCTCAACACTAATCTCTAAGCTGGCGGGGCAGCCTAGGCCAAAGTGGCGGGGATCAAGGAGGATCGTTGTCCCTCGGACCACGCCGTTTCTACGCAGACGCTGGAAACGCTTTATTATAGTGTCGACGCTGACGCCACACTCCGTCGCTATGTCGGCGAAGTTCGTGCGGGCGTCCCTCTGGAGGTTGCGTATTATCCTGACATCCGTTTCGTCGAACTTCATACTGGTGTCTAATTCAAGAGGGGCACCCACTTTAAAGATGCGCGATCAATCCGACACTTCTGGCTTCTCGCGGTACAAAATGGCGACATTGCCGATAACGTTGACGAGGGTTGAGTTAGTCGCTCCCGCTATCTCGTCCGAGAGCTCCCCTCGGGTCTCTTTGAAGCCGAAAAACTTGACCTTGATGAGCTGGTGATCGGCGAGGGCTTTGTCTATGTGGGCGAGGGCCTCGGGGGTAACGCCGAACTTGCCTATCTGAGCGACCGGGTCGAGGCTATGTGCCTGTGCCTTTAACTCAGCGCGCCTCTTTGACGTGAGTTTCATAGTTTCACCCTCCGTAGCGGGGTATTTGGGTTTAACCCTTGGCTAAGCCTTTATAGATTCGGGGCGCGATATTGGGTGCTGGAGCCCGGTCGTCTAGTGGACAAGGATAGAGGGCTTTGGACCCTTAGACCGGAGTTCGAATCTCCGCCGGGCTACCACAATTTAACCTGAGTCCCCCTCAGACGCATTGATTACAAAGTATCTGTTCTACCTGAGAGACAAGGGATTCAGACACTCGACGATTGAGGGAAACGTCGCGCGCGCTTCTCTAGACCTAGTCGAGCTCGAACTCTTTCCCACAGATCGCTTTTAACCTGACCAAAAAGATTCAAAACGGCTGATGCTGCCTCCCTTTAAGGCGTTTCGACTGGAGCCTATTTCAACTTGTCTCTTGGTATTTTAATGGCGAAGCGGCACCTCTCACCCCCAGCTAGGACGCTTTCCAAGACCTCGACCTCTAGGGAATCCCCGAGGACGACCTCGAGGGGTAGCTTCTCGTACCCGGCACTACAGTAGCAGAAGGTGGCGAGGGGCTTGGCGGTGTCGTTGAGGATCGCGTCGCGGGCTAGTTGGCAGTGGCAGGCATAGTATCGGCGCATCTTGGAGTCTTTCTCTTTTAGCCATTTATCCGGGGCGAAGGGTATTTTGCTCTTCAACACCACGTCGCCCATGAGTACACCGTTCTGGATCGTCTGGTCCCCCCTGACATACTCCACTACCTCTGGGGTAATCACTTGCTCATACCATAGTCTCCCCGATCTCATTGCGTCCTCCAGCTCAGCCACAAGACGCCTGTGCTCCCCCTCTAGAAACTCATCCATCGTTTTAGAGGACCCCCACCTCTTTACCATCTCCGCGAAACCCTCCACGGGTATCCTATGATGGTTGCCCGCGAGGGCCTTCTTCACATCCTCCGAAGTGAGGGAGGCGCTGAGCCTGTCCAGCAGTACTTTGGTACACTCGGGGTAGGTGTCTGGGGCTGAGCCTAGGGGAGGCTGCTTGAAGCCGTCGAAGACCTCTTTGCGCTTCTCGTCTCCTTTCAACTCCCCAAGCCTCTCCCCTATGCTCTCATAGACGCCCCTGCCACCGAGGATCGCAGCAAAGTAGGAGTAGAAGTCGTTCCTCTTCGTTAGCCAGAAATAGCGGGCGAGAGCGAGGAACCTATCAGGCGTATTCAACCCAGCTGAGATAAGCCCCGAGATGTAATCTTTAAGTTCCCCGAGGGACGCCGACTCGAAGTTCTTCCCATCGGTACGAAGCCTCTCCTCGAGCTCCTTGACCGCTGCTATGGCGTTCTCGACCTCCTCCACCTTCATCTCGCGCCTTCTCAGGTACTTCCGGTACTCATTCTCCTCCAAAACTCGCACCCTGTACTGATCATGCCAGTGGAGCGTCGAGTTGAAAAAGGGTTCCCTAAAACTTCATGCATGAACTAGTTCGTTACTG
Source organism: uncultured Candidatus Bathyarchaeia archaeon (assembly GCA_964539725.1). Taxonomy (GTDB): domain Archaea; phylum Thermoproteota; class Bathyarchaeia; order TCS64; family TCS64; genus UBA8941. Next base: position 3,540 of record CAZIKD010000015.1, read on the forward strand.
ATGAGGAACACTTCTTCAGGAGAGGCTTGAAGTATGCATTGGTCGATGCCTTCAATATGAATTACTCCGCATCAGCTGAGACTCAAAAGAGGATCGTCTTCACCTCAGCGATCCCCTCGAGAAAGTCCTCTGAGAATAGCGCGATCCTCCTTGCCGAGAGTGTCCGCGCCTATGCGGGGACTCTATCCAAGTCGCCAATCTGGTACTACGTTCCCTTCAACGGCGACGAATTATCATTCGAGGCCAAGGAGAGGCTCCTTGCCCTCGACGTCGACCTCATTACATTCAAGGTGGACCAAGAGGCGTCGAAGTTCTTCTTCGTCCCTGAGGTCGTAGCCGCCGCTGAGGCCGAAGAGATGGCGCAGGGGAAGACTGATGTCTTGGCGTGGCTAGGCTCAAACACAGTCGTCCTACAGGAGCCGAGGGATTTCCTACTCCCAGGCGGGAAGAACGTGGGGTACAGGTTAGTCCACCATACTCTTGTGGGCTCACGCTTCGGCGAGCCCCTCGACCCATTCTGGAGAATTGTCTACGAACGCTGTGGGGTAAAGGAGGACCGCGTCTTTCCAATGCAGACCCACGTTGACGGTGAGACGATTCGTCCTTACCTGAACGCTGGCCTCCTCGTCACTCGACCAGAGAAACGGCTTATCCAGAGATGGAGGGACTCCTTCCTCTCCATTTACAGGGAGACAGAACTTGAGAGAATTTACAAGACTGATAGCAGGTACAGGATATTCATCCATCAAGCCGTGCTCTCCGGGATCACGATGGCGAGCTTCTCCTGTAGCGAGCTTCTTGAGTTACCACCCACATACAACTATCCAATCCACCTCTACGACGAGGACACGACGGGACACCGCCCACGCGGCCTAGAGGAGCTCGTGACCTTCCGACACGAGGAGTTCTACAAAGATCCCGACTGGGAGGAGAAGATGCCCGCCGGAGAGCCACTGAAGCGCTGGATAGCGGAGAAGCTACTAAGCTGAGCTGTCGATTCCGATGAGCCTCTCTGACTCACCAGATTTGAAATACGGCGCGCGCGCGAGGTCAAGCAGATCGGGCCGGTAGAGATAAAGGGGAAGATGAGGATGGACTTCTTCCCCGTGATGAATAAAGGGTGCACCCTCTGTGCCCAGAGGGTGGCCGGGCCAGCATGTGTTGAGGCTTGCCCAATGAAGGCTTTGAAGCAATGCAACACCACCGAGGTGCTCCAATTTTTATACGACGAGAAACGCCATCAAGTATGTAGGGCTCCTTAGTAAGGGAGTGTTTTTAAGAATGCAGGAGAATGAAAGGGTTACGATCCGCAGGAATGTCTGCCAGGTCTGTTACTGCGACTGCGGCATGCTTACCTACATTAGGGGAGGTAAGGTCATCAAAGTTGAGGGGGACCCAGCCAACCCCCACAACAGGGGTGTCCTATGTGCCCAGGGGCGCTCCGCGAGGCAGATGCTCTACAACCCCGACCGCCTAAAGCACCCTGTGAAGAGGGTGGGTAAGGGAGGCGGCGCCAAGTTCGAGCGCATAACCTGGGATGAGGCCCTCGACACCATATCCATAAAGCTCAAGGAGGTCAAAGATAGGCACGGTCCCCAAGCCCTCGTCTTCGTCAAGGGCCCCGTTAGATCGATGATAGACCAGACCTTCCAGCGCTTCGCGTACGCCTACGGGACGCCGAACTACTCGGGAAACTGGTCCTACTGCGTCGGTCCCAAGATGATAGGGTACACCTACACCTACGGGAGGACGCCGCAAGGGACCCCCTATATGCCCTGGAGCGACTTCAGAAACTCAAAATTCATTATGCTCTTTGGGACCAACCCCGCGGTCAGTTTCATCCATCGCTATCCGCGGATTATGTCAGACATCCTCGACGCGAAGGAGGCAGGGGCGAAGCTCGTTGTCGTCGACCCCCGCTACACTGAGACAGCGTCGAAGGCGGACATCTACGTCCCCATCAAGCCGGGGACAGATGCGGCGTTTCTCCTCGCCATGATACGGACCATCATCAATGAGGGGCTCCACGACGCAGCCTTCGTCGATAAGCAGACCGTCGGCTTCGAGGAGCTGAAAGAGCATGTCCAGAGGTACACTCCAGAGTATGCTGAGGAAATCACGGGGATTCCTGTGAAGAGAATATTGGAGTTAGCATGCCTATTCGCGACGGCGAAACCGGCGTGCCTCGACAGGCGCGAGGGTGTACTCCACCACACAAACTCGACTCACACACTCCGCGCAATGGCGATCCTCCTAGCCATCACGGGGAATATTGACAAATCGGGTGCCCTTCTCTTCAATCCGGGGAATCAGCTTGGGAGCGTCACTCAGAAGGAGAGGCTGGCTGGCAGGAAGCCAATTTGGGCCGACAGGTTCCCCCTCGTGGAGGATGCGACAGCCATGTTCGCTGACGCCATAGTTACGGGGAAGTCATACCCTATTAAGGCGATGATGGTGTCCATAGCCAACCCCATCCAGGAGTACCCCAACACAACCAAGGTCAAAGAAGCCCTCGGGAAGCTCGACTTCTTAGTCGTCCACGAGCTCTTCATGACGGAGACGGCGAAGATGGCTGACATCGTGCTCCCCGCCTCCACCTTCTTCGAGAAGACGGAGCTTTGCAAGACTCAGAACCTCGCCCTCACCAGGTATTTGCAGGTCAGCCATAAGGTGATGGATCCCCTTTACGAGAGCCTTCCCGAGTGGAGGTTCATCTGCCTCCTCGCCAAGAGGATGGGGCTCGACGGCTTTGAATACGAGAGCGAGGAGGAGATAATTGACGAGATAATCAAACCCCTCGGCGTGAAGGTGAGTGACCTCGGGGAGTCCGGAGTCTACTCGAAGCCATTCGAGGTTGGACTCCTCCGCAAGAACGGCTTCAACACCCCCTCCGGAAAGATAGAGCTCTATTCGGAGCAGATGAAGAAGCTTGGATACGATCCCCTCCCCTCCTATGTAGAGCCGCCCGAGACGAAGAGGAGTAGACCGGACGCTGCGGAATTGTATCCCTTTACACTCATAACCGGCTCCAAGACAGCGGTCTACCACCATTCTCAACAGAGGAACTACCCGTGGCTCAGGGAGTATGTGCCAGAGCCCATCGCTGAGATAAATGAGAAGACGGCGGCGCGCCTAGGTATCGGGGAAGGCGAGAGGGTTGTGATCGAGGGCCTCAGGGGAGAGGCCACACTGAAGGCGAGGTTAACCACAGGCATATTGGAGGACGTAATATCGGTCACCCACGGCTGGGAGGGCGACGCCAACATCAACTACCTCACGGACGACAGGCAGCTCGACCCAGTAGCGGCGATGCCCGCGTTCAGGACCATCCTCTGTAACATCCGGAGAGCGGAGGTTTGAAGATGTCGAAAAAGGCAATCTTGGTGGACATCGATCGCTGCATCGGCTGCTTTGCCTGCGAGATAGCGTGTAAAGACGAGAATGACCTCGCCCCCGGTATCCGGCGCGTCAAGGTCAACGCGATCGACGCAGGTGAGTTCAACAGATACTACGTGCCCGTCTTCGCCCTAGATCAGAGGGGCACAGAGGGATGTACGCTATGCCCACAGCTACAGGCCGAGGGGAGGAGTCCTGCGTGCGTCAACAACTGTCTTACAAACGCCCTCCACTTAGGGGACCAAGAGGAGATGAAGAAGAAGTCGAGTAGCATGCCGGGAGAGAAGAGGAGCACCGAGTATAGTAAAGCGGTTGTTATCTACGCTTCTAGAAAGCCCCTCAGCGGCGTAATTATCCCTGGCTAACCTTTATCAACTGAGATGTGGAGACAACATTGTGGTTCTTAGAAATGACCGAGTCAATCGATAAGCTAATGGATGCATTCGCCGGGGAGTCCCAGGCGAACAGGAGATACCTCGCGTTCGCGAGGAAGGCAGAGGAGGAGGGGCTACCCCAGATAGCGAAGCTCTTCAGGGCAGCCGCTGAGGCGGAGACGGTACACGCCCTCAACCACCTGCGTATCGCAGGCAAGGTGGGGATGACGGTCAGTAACCTCGACGAGGCCATAAATGGGGAGACTTATGAGTTCCGTCAGATGTACCCCGAGTTCATCGCCGTCGCCCAGAGAGAGAAGAATAAGCAGGCTGAGTGGAGCTTCAACGTCGCCAACCAGGTCGAAGAAGTTCATGCTGGGCTTTATAAGAAGGCACAAGAGTCGTTGAAGACGAAGAAGCCCTTCTCCGCCGGCGATTTCTATGTCTGCAAGGTCTGCGGGAACACAGTTGAGAGGGAGGCGCCTGAGAAGTGTCTCATTTGCGGCGCCCCGAAGGCACAGTTCCTTAGGGTACAGTAGCCCTTTATCTAAAAGACCAGTACCCATGCTCCTTTTTTTCGAGTGAATAACGCTCGCGCGCGCTATATCGCCTGCCCCCGTAGTGCAGCGTAAGTGACCCACTCTAAGAAGACTAAGGATAGGCAGGAGAAGACTAGGTCTGTCCCTGTAGGAGGTCGCTCAAGGTCTCCCGTTTCCTGATGAGTTTGGCCTCACCGTCCCTCACCATGACCTCGGCGGGGAGGGGGCGCGAATTGTACCTGCTCGCCATGCTGAAACCGTATGCCCCGGTATGCATGATCGCGAGTAGCGCGCCCTCCGCCACCCGGGGAAGCTTCCTCTCCCTCGCGAAGAGGTCACCAGACTCACAGAGTGGGCCGTAGATGTCGACGACGTCCTCCGGGGCGTTCATTGCGCTCGCTGCGAGTATGTGGTGGTAGCTGCCATACATTGCGGGACGAACCAGAGTGTTGAACCCGGCGTCGACGCCAACGAAGCTCCTCTCGGGGTTGTTCTTCAGTGTTGTGACCCTCGTGAGTAGAACGCCAGACTCTGCAACTAGGTACCTACCCGGCTCGAACCAGAGTTCGGGTTCCCCTAACCTTTCCTCCACGAGCTTCCCCTTGACAAAGAGAATGAGCTTGCTGAAGAAGGCATCAAGATCCACCTGCGGATCATCCGGCTTATAGGGGACGCTTATGCCGCCGCCGAGGTCCACAAAGTCGAAGCCGACCCCGGTCTCCTCCCTGACATGGCCCGCTACCTCGAGGAGTCTCTTCGTGGCACGTATGTAGTGCTCCACGTCGTGGATGCCCGAGCCTATATGCATCTGGATACCAAAGCGCTTAACTCCACCGTTCTTGGCCTTCGAATAGACACTGACTGCGTCCTCGTCCCAGACGCCGAATTTCGCGTGTGGCCCAGCCGTGATGACGTGCTCGTGGTGACCAGCACCCAGCTCTGGGTTGACCCTAACCGAAATCATCTTAGGGACCTCCTGTTCTAGAAGCCTGTCGAGCTGGGACTCGGAGTCGATGTTCATCCGGACGCCCGCGTCGAGGAGGTAGAGGAGCTCGTCGAGCCCCACGCTGGTGCCTGTAAATAAGATCTGCTCAGGTTTGTATCCGGCCTCGAGGGCGATATGGACCTCCCCGGGGCTAACGGCGTCTATCTCGGCGCCTTCGTATCTGAGGACCCTGAGGATTGAGAGATTAGTGTTCGCTTTGGTGGCGTAAAGAATTCGTGTTTTAGGGTACTGCTTGGAAAATGCCTCTGCGAAGAGCTTATACTGGCGCCTTATCTTGTTCTCGCTGTAGAGGTAGAGTGGGGTCCCAAAGCGCCGGGCCGCGTCTAGGGTGGACACCCCGTCTACGTAGAGGTATCCGCTCCGGTTCTCGTATGGCCAGTTGAGAGCCATGGTTGACTGTTGAATGAACGGGTTGTGGGATGTATAAAAGGAGGTTACTTGATTAAGGTGCCCAAGACATCGAACTGAACCTCGCGTGGCTCCCCGAGGAGCTCCACCTTCTTCGCCAGCTTCTTATCTTTCCTAACGCTCGCGGCGAGGTTTTCGCTTATCCAGAAGTGCTCGAGCTCCTGCGTGTTCTTTATTATCATCATCTTAACTGCGGTTCGGTCTATGGGGCCGCAAACTCTGAGGGCTGTGTCTATGGCGTCCCTATCGGTGGAGAGCCATATCGGTATCTTCCCTGTTGCGCAAGTTCCCTGGGTTAGGCAGTTGACGTAGGTGGAGAGGTAGTCGATCTTATCGAAGACACGACGGGTTGTAAGGTCGGCGAGGCCAATACCTATGGCATTACCGTGGGTCTCCTCGGAGAGGTCGAGAACCACTATCTTGTCGATCCTCGGCGCCTTGGGGTCTGACTCGTTGGGCATCCAGAAGCGCCCCGTCACGTTCGTGTCCATGCCCACGCCGCTGATATTCTTGCCTATCTCTTCGACGACTAGCACATCTAATTCGGGAAAAGGTAGGCGGGCGAGTAGATTCTTCGCCTCCTCGAGTAGCTTTAATTCCGCTGCTTCGAACTCTTTAGGCTCGAGGGCGACGACCTTCGCGGTCTCGTGACGGGCGTTCTCGAGAAGAGCTAGGCCCATTAGTATGGGTGCCTTCTCGATTATGAAGCGCGCCGCCGCAGGAAGAAGCGTATGATATCCCTCGTAGAGGTTGTGGTGGATCATCTCCGCCCCCTTCTGCTTCCCGAGGCCGATGGCCATCATCTTCATAAGACCACTCTCGATCTCCCCCTTGAAGTCGGTGTGGGGCTTGATGCGGCCAACGACTATAATGCCGTCTGCCCTGAGGGCGTTCCTGTCGATGTAGACGGGTGTACCTCTGATCTCTCCGATCTTGTCGACCTCCATGCTGCTCATTATGGGGGCGCAGATGCTATCCTCGGTTATACCGAGGCTTCGTAGGGCCTCAACCTGCCCGTGGGGGGTGGCTCCACCATGGCTGCCCATCGCGGGGATGAGGAATGGTTCACCGCCCGCGGCCTTCACCTCCTCGACAACAGTTCGTAGAATTTCAGGGATGTTCGCGATGCCTCGGCTCCCCGCCGTGATCGCTATCCTCTGTCCTTTCCGTATCTTCCTCGTAAGCCCCTTCGAGTTGAGCTGGCGCTTTATCTCGGTTACGTAGTCGTTGAGCCGTGGCTGGTCAATGATCTGCCTGGCTTCGATCATCTTGGGGAAGCTCATCGATAATCCGTAGGCGTAGCTTGGATTAAGCCGTTTTCTTCTTAAGGCGGACCTCGGCCATTTTGGCGGCTATCTTTATAGCATCCACGAGGCTCTGCGGGTTCGCTGTGCCCTCTCGTCGCCCCGCCTTACCGTAGGCGGTGCCATGGTCGACGCTCGTCCTGATGAAGGGGAGTCCAACCGTCATATTGACACCGCTGACCTCCTCCCACTTCCCCGAGATCTCGTCGAGCCTGAAGCCATGGAGCTTGACTGGGATATGTCCCTGATCGTGGTACATGGCAACTATTACGTCATAGACTCCGCCTAGGGCCTTGGAGAAGATAGTGTCCGGGGGGACGGGGCCCTCAACTAGCATTCCCGCTTTCTTCGCCTCGTCTATTGCGGGGGTTATGACCTCTATCTCTTCTTTCCCGAAGAGGCCGCCCTCGCCCGAGTGGGGGTTGAGCCCAGCTACGCCGATTCGGGGTCTCTCGAAGCCGAGGCTCCTCGCTGCCTCTTGAGCGGCTCTGATCTTCTTGAAGACCCTGTCTTTCGTGATGAGGACCGGGACCTGGCTGAGTGCGACATGAGTCGTTACGTGGACCACCCTGAGGTTCCCAGCGAGGAGCATCATGGCGTAGTCCTGGGTGTGTGCGAGCTCGGCGAGGAGCTCGGTGTGGCCAGGGTACTTGTAACCTGCCATGTTCATAGCCTCCTTGTTCAAGGGCGCGGTGACTATCCCGTCGACTTCGTCTCTCATCGCCATCTCAGCGGCTTTCATTACGGACTCGACGGAGGCCTTCCCTGCCATAGCCTGAGGCTTACCCATAACTAGAGCTGAGGCATTTATGTTGTCCAAGCTGAGGATGTCTATAATACCTCGTTTATAGAGCCCATCCTCGGGCGCACCCACCTTGTTGATACTGAGGCTGAGATTCGCCACATCTAGTCCCATTTTGATGGCAACCGCGTCGCCGACGACAAGGGGTCGGCAGACCTGGTAAACCTCGTCTAGACTGAGAGCCTTAGCTATGATCTCGGGGCCTATTCCCGCGGCGTCACCCATCGTTATTGCGAGGAGCGGCTTCAATTCGATATTAGCCTCCTGAGCTTCTGCGTGGCCTGAACGAGGCTGTCCTCAACTCCAAAACCTCCCGCCTTTGTGACGGCGGGTATGCCGTTGCTCAAGGTGAGTAGGGGTATCCCTGGCTCTATCTCCTTTACTATGGAAACGCTATCCACTCCCAGTTTCTGGCAGACTATGAGGCTCGTTGCCCCGCCGGTCAGTATGAGGCCGAGGACCTCGACGTTTTTTATAATTGCGGAGGTTATCTCTCCTATCGCCTCTTCTATGAATAGCTTCGCTTCAGTGTCCTTGAAGCCTCTCTGCAGGGCGTATGATACGAAGTCTTTGACAGAGCTCTCCTTCGGTGAGGAGGTTATCGAGACGTCTACCCCCGCCTTGAGGGCCTCAACGGCCTCGCTAATGCAACGATCTACCTCCACCCTCGCCGCCGCCTCCCCATCTATCAGCTTCAGTATCCCTAGATCGACCTCCTTGAAGCCGAGTCTGCTTTGAAGGTTTCTGACCTGTACCATGCTGAGGCGTCTGGTACTTCCACAAACTGAGAGGACGGGCTTGGGACTTCTGAGCCCGAGGCCAAGAGGCATTTCACTGGCGAAGCCTGCAGAGCCGATGAACATCCGCGTATCCCCGGCAGCGCGTACGATGTCTATGAGGTGCTTCTCGGTGAGCGCATCGAAGACGGCGACTTCAACGCCATCCTTCTTGAGCCTTTCAACTCTGGTCTTTATCAAGTCGACGCCGCCCTTAACGATGTCGAATTCGACCAGGCCGACTTTCCTTTTGCTCTGCACCCCTATAAGCGCGGAGATCTCAGCGGTCTTCGCGCCCAACTCGTTGACGTACTCGGTCTTGTCGAGGGGGTTATTGTTTACAAGCTGCTTCCCGGCGAGGGTAGTGCGCCCATAGGTTGGGTAAGCGGGCGCGAAGAAGGCGAACTTGGCCTTCGAAGCCTCCATAGCGGCATCTAATTCAGTTCCGATATTGCCTCTGAGTGTGGAATCGACTTTCTTGTATAGTATCTCAGCGCCAAACTTTGTGAGCCTCTCGGCGGCTCGGTAGACTCGCGAGAAGGCATCTTCCTTCTTGAGCCCGCGGCTCTCGGTGTCCACGACCACGACGTCGACGCCACCAAGCTTGGAGGTGTCCTTCAGTTCCCCAATAAAGACCTCAACGGACAGCCCCCAGTTCCTGTACTGAACCCCGGTGTCGAAGGCGCCGGTCAGATCATCGGCCAAGACCCCTATCCTCAAACTTATCACTGAGGTTATGGAGTTTACCGGCTAGAAAATACCTTGGATATCGACACTCCACAACCGCGACTTGAAACGCCATTAATCGGTGAAGGTAAGCGCGCGCAATCGTCGAGACAAACAGAAGAAACTCGAAAACATGGTTTATAAGATGACCCCAGAGGTCTAGGGGATGGCCAACGCCAACTTCAGGATAATGAGTGAGTCACAAAAGATGCGGAGATATCTTTTTCTTGTGGCTGTCGGGCTCATGGTGAGGTAGGTCAGCTTGGGTTCTGACTCTAGCGCACGCGCGCGATCCGGCTGGTCGATGAATAGGATCAGCCTCTACATGGGTCCACTGCTTTTCATAACATGCCTGTTGATTCCTAACGATGCAGCGATGAATGAGGCAGTGAAGGTGACGGGGATAAGCTTCGCCGCAGGCCCGAGGTACGGCCTCGGGGTACTCCTCTGGACTGCTACCTGGTGGGTGTTCGAGACCACGAGCCTAGGCCTTGCTGCCCTCGTCCCGCCTATACTTTTCGGTCTTGTTGGACTCGTGGTATGGAAGGAAGCCCTCGCCCCATTCATGGACCCCCTCATCTGGGTCATAATTGTCGGATTTTTATTCGCGAAGGCCTTCCAGATTTGGGGACTCGATAAGAGGGTCGCTTTAACCCTCGCCAGCGTGAGCAAGACTAGGAACCCGGCGCTCGCGGCGTTCTTCGTCGCCTGTTTACCAGTTTTCCTGTTAACAGTCACAGGATCCATGACAGCGGCGACAAGCATCGTTTACGGCTTCGTTATCGCATTCCTCCTCAGACAGGGCTTTAAGCAGGGTAGTAGGTACGGCTCCGGGACGATGCTCGCCCTCGGACAGGCGGCGACAGCTGGTAGCCTACTTTTCCTCACGAGCACTACAACGAATCTAATTGGCAAGAAGACTGTACTCGAGGCGACGGGGGTAAACCTTACCTTTGTCGACTGGTTCTACATCGGAACTGTCCACGCCATCATTGGCCTGTTCTTAACTTGGTTCATTGTCTTTAAAGTGATCAAGCCCGAGAAGGACGTGTTACCCTTTGACTCCTCCGCTTTAAAGAAAGAGCTGAAGGCGTTCGGCCCTATCACGAGGGGGGAGAAGATGACCGTAGGGATACTCGTCTTCACGGTCCTCCTCTGGTTAATCCCGGGGATGGTGGCCAACTTCGCGGTTGACAATAAGGGGCTTGAGCCTGTAAGCGCCTTGCTGGCTAAGGTGCTGCCCGAGGCGGCCCCAGCGGCCATTGCCATGTTTCTGTTCCCCCTGCTCAAAGCCGGGGACAGGCCCCTCCTCAAGTGGGATGAAATGCTCAACGAGTCGATTAACTGGGATATAATCTTCCTCGTCGGCGGAGGCATCACACTGGGCCTCGGCCTTATGAAGAGCGGCTTCAGCAACTGGGTCGGGATAATCTTCAAGGGATACATGGGCTCCGCGCCCAACGAGTTCGTTATCTTCGGCGCATGTTCCCTAATAGGGTTCTTACTCAGCTATCCCGCGTCTAACACTGGCGCCGCTTCCGTAGCGTGCCCACTTGCCGTGTCACTATCCGCAGCCGCGGGCATAAACCCTATTGCTCCAATAATCGGAGCCGCTATAGCCACGACGATCCCGAGTACCCTTCCGAGTACGACACCGGCAATGGCTATCGCCTATAGTTCGGGCTACGTAAAGATGAAGGACATGATCAAGGTAGGGATGATTGCGGATGTGATCCGCTTCGTCCTGCTCATCGTGATTGGGCTACCATTGATAAAGTGGTTCCTGGCGATAAAGGGCATAGCTTGACTAGTATCCAACAACTTTAATTTCCCAGACGTTTCGGTTAAGAGAGTTCCAGAGGACCAAGTGATGTCGGAACAGCGGCTCAAGACGGTAATCGTCGCGGGCACCTTCGACGTTATTCACAAGGGCCACTGGTTATTGCTGGACGAGGCGTTCAACGTCGCGGATAAAGTAGTTATAGGCGTCACGACGGATCGCTTCGCCGCCTCGATGAGGAAGCCTCATGAGATCGATCCTTACGAGGTTCGCCTCGGGGATGTCAAGAAGTACCTCCAGAAAAAGGGTATACTCAGGAGGGCGACGTTCTTCGCCCTCGACGACCCCTATGGTCCTTCTATTAACGACGGTGGCATCGAGGGAATACTCGTCAGCGAGGAGACCGAGGCACGCGCCGAGGAGATCAACCAGATCAGGGTCAAGAAGGGGGAGAAGCCGCTCCTAATCTTCGTCATGAAAATGATCCTTGCATACGATGGGAAGCCCATCAGTAGCACACGGGTACGTCGTCAGGAAGTCGACAGGTACGGCCGTCTAATCGGCTAACCC